>NZ_WBYS01000006.1:0-232642 GCF_013283295.1 Marinobacterium sp. xm-m-312
TTACCGAACTCAGTCGTGAAACGCGTCATCGCCGATGGTAGTGTGGGGTTTCCCCATGTGAGAGTAGGTCATTGCCAGGCACCTAATAAACAAAGAACCCCAGTACCGAAAGGTCCTGGGGTTTTTTGTTTTTTGGTCGCAAGGAGACTTCTGAGCGAATGCCCATGTGACAACCCATGCCCCAACGGGGCGGGGTTGAGGCGCTGCAAGCGTCGCGAAGCGATGACGAGCAACGCTCGGCACCTATTGTAGGTCATTGAGAGCTTCGTAAAGGATCTCTGCCAAATCCATCGCGGCCTTTGCAAGACCGCTCCAACGGTTTTAAAAAAGATCTCTGCCAACGTCAACAGCGGATGACAGGCTGAAGCCAGTCACCGTAGCTTCGTAGTGAATTAAGCACACCAGTGACAGGCTGAAGGCCAGTCACCGTAGCTTCGTAGTGAGTTAAGCACACCAGTGACAGGCTGAAGGCCAGTCACCGTAGCTTCGTAGTGAGTTAAGCACACCAGTGACAGGCTGAAGGCCAGTCACCGCAGCTTCGTAGCGAGTTAAGCACACCAGTGACTGGCTTTAGCCTGTCACCTGCTCTCTAATTACGCGCCCAACCTTCACGGCCTTCGCAAGACCGCTCCAACAGCTAACTACTACCCTTCAATCTGCGAACAGTGATCCCTCTGCTCTACTTCCGGTGTGAATATCACATAATCAGCTATCGCTTCATCCTGATAGCTGTCTGGTATGATTTCAAAGGGGTCTCTGCTGTCACCAACGGATAGCATCATGATCGATAAGCTATTCAGCTCATTATGAAAGGGGACGCCGGCATCTTTTCTGACATGCATGTTGCCTGCAATGTATAGATCGACTTTATCGGTGCTGTTCTCTTTAAGTACTCTGCCCATCTGTCGATCACGGGCTATTTGAACTCTTAACATGTTGCCCAGTTGTGATTTGGGTAGCTTACCGCAGTGGCCTTCATAGAGTATGTCGAGCATAAAGTTTTTGTAGAGTTCGTTAGGATGATCTATTGATTCGTCCATGTAGGCTTGCATCTGTTGTTGTCGAGTTAGGTCTGTGCCGAGTACTCTATTTGCTTTCGTTAAAGCAAAGTTCACGGGTGATTTATACCACTCCCAAGGCCAGCCCTTTTGCCAGTTGAGTTGTTCTGGATTCGACGGCTCCCCTAATGCGCTGTCTAGTGCAGTCTGTTGATCTGTATTAGCCATTTCAAAGGCAACATTACCGAGTATCTTCTTTTGGGATAGTAGCTCTAGTATCTCTGTTTGAAGTTCGTGATGAATATCCGTTTCATGATTTTCACCCAGCAATATCCAATCTATCTCACTCATATGATCCAGTAATTGCTGTTGGGTTATAAAGCGCTGGTTAGTGTTGTCCCATATTTTTCCAACAATGGGATTATTACTTTTTATATCAGTTTGCCACTCAGCTGCTGATACGGCTGATATGCCAAACAGAATTGAAATAGAAACAGCTTTTAACAGGTTCATCTTGTCCGTGTCTTTTTGTTGATACTCGTTTTCACTCTACGCATTTGATCCTATCTTGGTGCTTTTCAGATGCAAGCGCGTGTCTATGGTGGCATACTCGTAAACAACTGTTTTTGTAAATGCTAACCCGTCTGGGAACACTATTTGTGGAAAATCTGATCGATGAAGGGGTCGAAACCCTTCCTTTAAAGACCTTTACAGAGAAAGCCTACTTAGATTACTCAATGTACGTCATTCTTGACCGTGCATTGCCTCATCTAGGCGATGGTATGAAGCCAGTACAACGCCGTATTGTTTATGCAATGTCTGAGCTTGGACTAAAGGCGAGCGCCAAATTTAAAAAGTCAGCACGTACGGTAGGTGACGTTTTAGGTAAGTTTCATCCGCACGGTGATTCGGCCTGTTATGAGGCTATGGTGCTTATGGCACAGCCTTTCAGTTATCGCTATCCGCTTGTAGATGGTCAAGGCAACTGGGGTTCTGCTGACGACCCTAAATCTTTCGCAGCAATGCGATACACTGAAGCGCGACTCTCTAAATATGCCGAGGTGTTGTTAAAAGAGTTAGGTCAAGGAACGGTTGAATGGGTACCTAACTTTGATGGCACGATGGATGAGCCTGAGGTTCTGCCAGCGCGTCTACCTAACGTACTCTTGAATGGTTCTACGGGTATCGCCGTTGGTATGGCGACTGATATTCTTCCCCATAACCTTCGCGAAGTCGCTCGGGCTTGTACTTATCTGCTCGACAATCCTGATGCCAGTGTTGCGCGTCTTTGTCAGAAAGTAAAAGGCCCTGATTTCCCAACCGCTGCTGAGATCATTACACCGACGGCTGATCTTAAAAAGATCTATGAGACCGGTCGTGGTTCTGTAAAAGCACGTGCTATTTATGAAATTGAGGATGGTGACGTTGTCATTACGGCTCTTCCATATCAGGTATCTGGTGCTAAGGTGCTTGAACAGATTGCAGCTCAAATGCAGCAGAAAAAATTGCCAATGGTTAGCGATTTGCGTGATGAGTCAGACCATGAGAATCCGACTCGGTTCGTGATTGTGCCACGCTCAAATCGTATCGATATTGAGCAGTTGATGGCTCACCTGTTTGCAACCACCGATCTAGAGCGAAGCTACCGAGTTAACTTCAACATGATCGGCATTGACGGCCGTCCACAGGTTAAAGATCTTCGTCAGATCTTAACGGAGTGGCTTACTTGGCGTACCCAGGTTGTTCGACGCCGTCTCGAATTCCGTTTGCAGAAAGTATTAGATCGACTGCATATCCTCGATGGTTTGATCATTGCTTATCTTAATATCGATGAAGTGATCGCAATCATCCGCAACGAGGATGAGCCTAAAACGGTTATGATGGAGCGCTTCGGTCTAACGGATGTCCAAGCTAACGCCATCCTCGATCTCAAACTTCGTCATTTGGCGAAACTGGAAGAGTTTCAGATCCGTGCAGAGCAGTCTGAGTTAGATGAAGAGCGTAAAAAACTTGAATCTATTCTTGGTTCTGATGAGTTGATGCGTAATCTCATTAAAGAGGAGATTGAACAGGCTGCTGAAGAGTTTGGCGATGATCGCCGCTCTCCTCTGGTTGAGCGTGAAGAGTCTCAAGCGTTCAGTGATAAAGATCTGCTTACCTCTGATCCTGTTACCGTCGTCCTCTCTAAACAGGGGTGGATCCGTGCTGCTAAAGGGCATGACATTGATCCGGCTACTCTGAATTACAAAGCGAGTGATGGTTATAAACTCTCGATTGCTGGACGCATGAACCAGCCGACGATCCTGCTAGACAGTATGGGGCGCAGTTATACATTAGAGACTCATAACCTGCCTTCAGCTCGGGGGCAAGGCGAGCCTGTTACCGGTAGCATTAGTCTGCAAAAGGGTGCTTCGATAGAGGCACTAACCGCGGGTAAAGAGAGTGATAAGGTTCTTCTCTCTTCAGATGCTGGTTATGGCTTTGTCACGTCGATAGGTGATATGACCAGTAAGACGAAAAACGGTAAAGCGGTACTGACGCTACCCAAAGGGGCCAATATCGTAGCGCCTGCTTCCATTTCTGATAGCGAAAATGGTTTGATCGCTGCCGTAACTTCTGAAGGGCGTCTACTGGTGTTCCCAGTCTCTGAGCTGCCTGTATTGGGACGAGGTAAAGGTAATAAGATCATTAACATCCCGTCGGCAAGGGCTCAAGCTCGTGAAGAGTTGATGGTTGCTGTGGCTGTTCTTAATGAAGATCAGGAACTTCTGGTTCATGCGGGTAAGCAGTACCTTAAAATGACCAAAGCCGATCTAGAACACTACCGTGGAGAGCGCGGTCGTCGAGGCAATAAACTGCCAAGGGGCTATCAGCGAGTGAGCCATCTATCGGTAGAGTAATGACTACCTAAATATCAAAAGGGAGCCGCTGGCTCCCTTTTTTGTTGAATCAATAATGTGCGGTTTATGAAGATTACTGTGCTGCCTGCTGTGCCAGTTTTGCCAGAAGATAACGCCCCTGTTTTTCTAACAGATCTTGATAGCTTTTACTCAACGATAGGATCAGCACCTTGTCCTCATCTTCGCGTTTGATCTCAGCGGTTGATAGAACACCGCTTTTTAGATCGGGTGCCTCTGAGAGTGCTGTATGGCTAATCAATCGATCTGTTTTGGTTGAGCGAGTTAAGAAGCGGGCTTCGTCGGCCATTCTATCCTGACGACCCTGTTGACCTCTTACAATTGCGGTGTGGACGTTCAGTATCGGCTCCTGCTGATCTGAACGACTTCTATTGTACGAACGGGCAAGTTGGGCAAATAGCATGGCTGCACAAGCCGCATTAACGCCATGCTCGTCATCCTCGCTGGCATTATCAAACTGAATCAGTATGTCTTCGCCAAGTGCGGAGACCTCGCCTTCGTAAATATTGGCAACGGAGTTCGCCAGTGTTCGGTAAGTGCGTTTGATCTGTAACTGCTCTTCATTGGAGATCAGCGCCGAGTGGGGGCTGGTAAAGTCGATCAGGACAACGTAGGCCGCTTCACTGGCTGGTGTTAACAGATCAAGCTCCTGTTCAATGGTGTATAGATCGAGCTGTTCTTCATTGATGATAGGCAGTTTGCGCGCCAGTTTCTTCACGGGCTCTTGGCGCTCTGGCGTTGTATCAAACATCAACGTTTCAAAGCTGGGCTCTTCACGCTCTTGTTCGGGCTCTTTTGATAGAGGCTTGAAGGGCGGTACGCTCGGTTCGCGTCTCTCTGGTTTTAGAAGTTCAACCAGATCGATCTCATCCTTATCGGTCTCATCTATCTGCATTTTGACGATAGGGGGTTCAATGTTGGTAGGTTCATTGGTCTCTACCATTGTCTCATTTTCGCTAGGTTCCCAAGGCGGAATGTCTGCCTCATCAGTGTTTGGCTCGTGAACTTCTTCAAAGTTAGGTTCGCTAGGCTCATCTGAAGTGCTGTTTTCAACAATCGGGTCATCGTACGCGGATCCGAAATTGCCTATGTCATCGTAATCTACTTCAGTGTCCACTTCAGTCTCAATAGTCGATTCAATCTCTTTCTCCGCCTCGGATCCAAGGTGGTTATCTAGGGAGTTGATCTCAGTGTCTTGTTCTTGATCGTCTAGCTCTGGTTCTTGTTCGATTAGCGCTTCTGCCTCTACATCGTCTTCATAAACTTCTTCATCGCTGTCGTCGATTGTTTCCTGAGCTTCCGTTGAGTCTGTGATTTGATCGTCAAAATGTTGCTCAATTTGTTCAATATAAGCCACTTCCTCTTCAAGAAGTTTGCTCTGCCGGCGATAGATAAACAGTGATAACAGAAAAGCGATAATAGCGCCGCTGCTGATCAGTCCCGTCTGGTAATTGAGTTGTTGCTGAACGGGAGTCGGGTCGATCCACACTTCTAATTGAGCAATGGCTTCGTTATTAGGTGCGATGGATTTTGCTGTGTGGACACCCTCTTGCTTGCCAGCTGCAGCTAGTCTCATGGTCTGGCTATCGGTGATTTGAATGCCTGCTACGAAAGGGTCGTCTGCAATCTGATTGGTGACAAAGTTAAGGCTGACTAAATCTTTAGAGAGAATTAGAGGCGCAACCAGCATGGAGGCGCTGTTACTCCAAATTTTGGCCTGTTTTAGTGCTTCGTTTTCTGCGGCATTTTTGGCCAACAGATAGGAGCCAACCAAGGTCGAAGAGAAGAGCAAAACCAGAGCGATGGCTGCAGCAAAGGCTGGGCGCTGGTACCAACGTAGGTAACCTTTGTATTGTTCGCCGTCTTGTTCAAGCATGCCTTTGTTTCCAGTACACAAAATAAGAGTTTCATAATACCAGTCTGTCTTCGACCGATCGACCAGTTGGTTCCTAAAATTTGTAACTATTTCATAGGCATTAAAAGCGATTTTTGCTGGTGTAATTTCTTGTTATTGGTGGGTTCTTTATCGCTGTCACGCTATACTAGACTTCTCAATAAATTGATCGGTAAAGACCTGATGAATGTAGCGGATTACATGCAGACGCTTGGTGCGAATGCGCGCGAAGCTTCACGTGTCGTAGCACGTGCTAATACAGAACAGAAAAACAGTGCATTGCTTGCAATGGCTGAACTTATTGATGCCGATCGTGATGCGATCACTCAAGCTAACCAGAAAGACCTTGAGGCTGGAAAGGCTCGTGGGCTTGATGATGCGATGCTGGATCGTCTAGCGCTAACTCCAGAGCGTATCGATGGCATGATCGAGGGTCTTCGTCAGGTTGCCGCTCTACCAGACCCTGTCGGTGATGTATCCGACATGCGTTTTCTGCCATCCGGAATTCAGCTAGGTAAGATGCGTGTTCCTCTAGGCGTAATAGGCATCATCTATGAGTCACGCCCGAATGTCACAATGGAAGCCGCCAGTCTCTGTCTAAAGTCGGGTAACGCTACGATTCTTCGCGGTGGTTCTGAGGCAATTCACTCTAATCAGGCGATTGCTAAATCGATTATGGCGGGCCTAAAACAGGCTGGTTTGCCTGAAACGGCTGTCCAGGTGGTGGAAACCACGGATCGTGAAGCCGTTGGTCAGTTGATTACTATGCCAGAGTTTGTGGATGTTATCGTGCCTCGTGGCGGTAAGGGGTTGATCGAGCGTATCTCGAACGATGCGCGCGTGCCTGTTATTAAACACCTCGACGGTATTTGTCATGTCTATATTGATGCAGAGGCTGACCTAGCTAAGGCTATCAATATTGCCATCAATGCCAAGACTCATCGCTACGGTACTTGTAACACCATGGAGACACTGCTGGTGCATGAATCGGTTGCTGATGAGGTTCTTAAAGAGCTAGCTGAGGCCTACGCTGAGGCGGGTGTAGAACTTCGTGGATGTGACAAGACATGTGCCATTATTCAAGCCAATGCAGCGACTGAAGAGGATTGGGCGACTGAGTACTTGGCGCCGATACTTTCAATCAAAATTGTTGAGGGTATAGATCGTGCAATTGAGCACATCAATCACTACGGCTCTCACCATACCGACGCGATCATTACTGAAAACTACACGCTGTCGCGTCAATTTTTGCGTGAGGTCGATTCCAGCTCTGTCATGATCAACGCCTCTACTCGATTTGCCGATGGCTTTGAATACGGCCTAGGTGCTGAAATCGGTATATCTACGGATAAGATTCACGCTCGTGGGCCGGTCGGTCTAGAGGGGCTGACGTCTCAGAAATACATTGTTTACGGAGAAGGGCAGGTTCGTAAGTAATGCAGAAACCTCCTCTGGTTCTTTTTGGTGGTACCTTTGATCCTATTCACTATGGACATCTCAGAACTGCGCTAGAACTTCAGGAGGTGCTCAACGTGCCTCACATTAATCTGGTCCCAACCGGTGAGCCAGTCCATAAAGCATCAACCGGCGGCTCTGCCGTGCAGCGGTTTGAGATGGTTCGGCTAGCGGTAGAATCGGAGCCTGCACTGGTTGCTGATGATTGTGAATTGATCAGTGATGAGCCTTGCTACACCATCAACACGTTGATGAAAAAACGTGCCGAAGTGGGTGAGGATTTGCCCATAATAATGGTGATGGGGATGGACTCTCTGCTGGGCATTAAGAGTTGGTCCCATTGGCAGCAGTTAACGGATTTCGGTCACTTGTTGATCGTTGCTCGACCCGGTTATGAACCTGAGTTTGATTCAGAGCTTCAGTGCTTTATTGATCAGCATAGGGTTGAGGATTTAGAAGCGTTAAGCCTTCGTCCTTCAGGTCATTTGGCGATGCATCAGTTGACTCCGATGAATGTCTCTGCGACTCAGGTTAGAAAGATTATTAAGCGGGGCTCAAACCCCAGATTTTTAATTCCAGACAGCGTTTGGAATTTTATTAGAAATGAGCGTCTCTATGACGCCAATGAAAGGTAATTTAATTTACATGCAAGATGATCAATTGATCGCCCTAGTGCAAGATGCGCTTGAGGGAATGAAAGCAAAAGATATCAACCTAATCGATGTTCGTGGCCGCTCTACCGTCACTGACTACATGATGGTTGCAAGTGGTACATCTAAGCGTCAAGTAGCAGCCGCTGCTCAAGAGGTGATCGACAAGGTGAAAGAGCAGGGTCTTTTGCCTATGGGTATTGAAGGTCAAACGGTTGGTGACTGGGTATTGGTCGATCTTGGTAGCATCATTGTGCACGTGATGATGCCAGATGCTCGTGATTTCTATGACATTGAACGCCTCTGGTCAGTAGGCGACGCCTAAGCCTTATGCGCATACGATTGCTTGCAGTCGGCACTAAGATGCCAAAATGGGTCACGGACGGCTACCAAGAGTACTGCAAGCGTCTTCCCTCTGATTTTCAGCTAGAACTGGTTGAATTACAGCCTGGCCATCGTGGCAAAGGGGCTGATATCCAACGGGCTATGCGCTCTGAAGGTGACGCCATGTTGGCGGCCATCCCAAAAGGGGATCGAGTGATCGCTCTCTGTGTTGATGGCAAGAACTGGTCGACAGAAAAGCTTGCAGAACAGGCTGAAAACTGGCGGATGGAAGGAAATAATATAACGCTTTTGGTGGGTGGTCCCGATGGTCTTGATCCAAGATGCATCGCCGCTGCCGATCAAAAGTGGTCGCTATCAGCGCTGACTTTACCGCACCCGCTGGTTCGCATTATTCTTGCTGAGCAGATATATCGAGCTTGGACCTTACTTCAAGGTCATCCCTACCATAAGTGAGTTAGATGGATCAGAGACGATTTAACGACTACCAGAAAGAGAATCGGTTCTTTGTTAACCGAGCAGTCGTCGCGTTTCTTTTCGTTTTAGTGCTGATGGCCATTCTGGTCAGTCGAATCTACTTCTTGCAGGTCGTTGAGCACGATCGATTCTCTCTGTTATCAGAAAACAATCGCATTAAACTTCAGCCAGTCGCCCCCAGACGAGGTCTTATCTACGATCGTAATGGCGAACTGTTGGCAGAAAACCGCCCTAGCTTCAGTTTGACGCTCCTTAAAGAGGAGGTCGATGATGTGGATTCGCTATTAGAGGATGTCGCCTCTCTAGTAGAGCTCTCTGCGGCAGAGGTAGAAGGCTTTAAAAAGCGCCTTAAGCACCGTCGTCGTCCACACTCCACCGTTCCTCTCAAATCTCGCTTAACCGAAGAGGAGATCGCTAAGCTCTCAGTGAACTTCTATCGTCTACCGGGGCTACAGATTGAAGCTGATCTTGTTCGTTACTATCCTCACCCTGATTCACTGGTGCATGCCATTGGTTATGTTGGGCGTGTTAATGAGCGTGAACTCAAAACCTTAGACCCTAATAACTATGCTGCAACACACTATATTGGCAAACTTGGGGTTGAGAAATATTACGAGCCGCTACTGCATGGACAGGTCGGTTTGCAGCGTGTTGAAACCAATGTGCGCGGCCGAGTCATGCGTGTTTTGGAGCAAGAGGACCCAACCCCAGGTTTGGATATCCAGTTAAGTCTCGATTTAAAGCTGCAGCAGTTTACAGCGAAACTGTTGGAGGGTAAGCGAGCTGCGGTTGTAGCGATTGAACCCCAAACCGGTGAAATCTTGTCATTGGTGAGCAACCCCTCTTACGACCCCAATGAGTTTGTAACAGGTATATCGTTCGACAACTACAATGCGCTTCGCGATGATAAAGACCAGCCTCTTTATAATCGGGCCATCCGTGGAGCCTACCCACCGGGATCAACGCTAAAGCCCTTCACAGCGCTTGCCTCAGTTGATTCTAAATCGGTACCGATTGATCACAAAGTTTGGGATCCAGGTTTCTATCAACTCTCTGAAAATGGTCGGAAATGGCGAGATTGGAAGAAATCTGGTCACGGTCGAGTCGATCTGAATCACGCATTGGCTGAGTCTTGTGATGTCTGGTTTTATGATACGGCTTCTAAAACATCGATTGATGTTTACAGTGACTATTTAGGGCGTTTCGGTTTTGGACAGGTCACCAGTCTGGATCTGCCTGAAGCGGGCCGAGCTATTCTCCCATCCAATGAGTGGAAGAAGCGTCGCGAGAAACAGCCTTGGTACCCCGGTGATTCACTCAATCTAAGTATTGGGCAGGGTTATATGATAGCTACGCCACTGCAGCTCGCGACCGCCACTGCAGTGTTAGCCAATCGAGGTAAGTGGGTGCGTCCACAGATGATCAAGAGCTTCATCGCTGAAAATGAGCTAACGGCGGAACAGACAGAGATTATCCAACAGCTACAACAGAAGCCGACACTACCCGATGTTGAACTCAATCACCCCGAGTACTTTGAAAAGGTAATTGAGGGTATGGTGAATGTGGTGAATGCTCCCTACGGTACGGCTCGAAAAGCTGGTGCGGGAGCGCCTTATACCATGGCAGGAAAAACAGGTACGGCCCAAGTGGTCGGCATTGCTCAAGATGCTGAATATGACTCAGAGGCTCTGCTAGAACGTCAGCGAGACCACGCACTCTTTGTTGCCTTTGCACCGGCTGATGATCCTAAAATTGCAGTGGCGGTAGTCGTCGAGAACGGCGAGGGTGGTTCTAGAGCTGCAGCACCGGTCGCGCGTGAAGTGATTGATGCTTGGTTACTGGACGATTACACCAGTGAGTTGGGAGATGATTAATGTCTAAAGATTTCCACCGCTCCGTCTCGCCAGATCAGTCAGGACTTCGCAAGCAGCGCTCGTTGTGGAGTTACACTCACCTAGATTTACCCTTGCTTCTACTATTGCTGGCGCTCTGTATAGCAGGGCTGGTCATTCTTTACAGTGCATCAGGGCAAGACTGGGCCTATGTTGAGCGTCAGGCCATCCGCATGGCTGCAGGATTTGCCGCGTTGATTTTTCTCGCGCAAGTCCCTCCAAGGGTGATTATGAGGGTAGGGCCCTGGCTCTACCTACTAGGAGTGGCCTTGTTGGTTGGCGTTATCTTGTTTGGGGTCGGTGCTAAAGGGGCTCAACGTTGGTTGGCGCTGCCCGGTTTTCGTTTTCAGCCTTCAGAGTTAATGAAACTGGTACTACCTATTGTGGTGGCGGGTTACATCGCTCGCTACACACTGCCACCCAACTTCAAAGCGATCATAGTGAGTTTGATCTTAATTGCGATCCCATTTGCACTGATTATGAAGCAACCGGACCTTGGTACCTCGCTGCTGATCGGTGCCTCTGGTGTATTTATTTTGCTCTTTTCGGGAATCTACTGGCGCTGGATCTTTCTGAGTGCTGGGATTGTAGCGGCTTCACTGCCTGGGCTCTGGATGATCATGAAGGATTATCAGAAACAGAGGGTGCTGACATTTTTAGATCCAGAGAGCGACCCTCTTGGCTCGGGCTGGAACATCATACAGTCTAAAACGGCGATCGGTTCGGGTGGCCTCTCAGGTAAAGGCTTCTTGAGTGGTACTCAGTCTCAACTGGACTTTCTTCCTGAATCTCATACAGACTTTATCATTGCAGTAATCGGCGAAGAGCTGGGAATGAAAGGGGTATTGGTGCTACTCGCTCTATACCTTTTAATTGTAGGTCGTGGCTTAATGATCGCTGTTAAGGCACCTGACAGTTTTTCCCGTATGCTAGCTGCAAGTATCACGCTGACATTCTTTGTCTATGTCTTTGTCAACATCGGCATGGTCAGTGGTATTCTGCCGGTCGTAGGGGTCCCTCTACCAATGGTGAGCTATGGTGGTACCTCTATCGTGACGTTGATGATAGGTTTCGGAATTCTGATGTCGATTCATACCCATAAATCGATGTTGCGACGCTAGAATAATAAGATGACTGCTTGGAGATAAGCATGCTTAAACGTTTTAAAACGATGGTGTTAGCGGGTTGTTTAGCGGTATCAACAGCCTCTTTTGCTGGTTATGAGGCCCATCCACGAGCTCAGATATTGATTGATGATCTGAAGGCTGACGGTTTCGAAGAGAGTTACATTCGTGATGTGTTAGGTCGAGCAAAGTATCAGCAGAGCATTATTGATGCGATCAGCCGTCCAGCAGAGCGCCGCCTAAATTGGGGCGAGTACCGAGCGATTTTTATTGAGCAGCGTCGTATCAACCAAGCCATTCAGTTCTGGAAAGAGCACAAAGAGACGCTGTTAAGAGCTGAAGAAGTGTATGGCGTTCCGCCTGAGATTGTTTTAGCGATCATGGGTGTGGAGACACGCTTTGGGCGTATCACTGGCAATTATCGAGTATTGGATGCGCTGTCGACCTTGGGTTTTGACTACCCTAAACGTGCCGACTTCTTCCTAGGGCAGTTGGGTGACTACTTTCGCTTAGCACGCCAAGAAGGTATTGAGCCCGGTGTTTTGAAAGGCTCTTACGCTGGCGCTATGGGGTATGGTCAATTCATTCCTTCTAGCTTCTTAGCCTATGCCGTCGATTTTGACGGCGATCAACAGCGCGATATTTGGGGTAACCCTGTTGATGCGATTGGCAGTGTGGCGAACTACTTTGCTCGTCATGGCTGGCGTGCCGGTGAGCCCATTGTCAGTGACGTCCTTTTGAATGGCAGTGTTGATTCAGAGTGGTTTAACAAGGGCCTTCAACCAGAGCTTACACTGGATGAGTGGCGTCAACGTGGAGTGATTGCCAAGGGTGAGCTAGCAGACGATCAACTTGCAACACTGATGCGTATGAGCAGCGATCAAGGTGATCACTATCTTCTCGGACTGCACAACTTCTATGTCATCACTCGCTACAATCACAGTCGTCTTTATGCCAATGCGGTACGTGAATTGAGCGAAGCTATTCGTCTTGAGATCAACAAAGGTTAGCTGGTGACAAGATTTACGCTGAAATCAATCGTAGCTCTATTTGCCTTGGCTCTGGTCGGTTGTAGTTCCACGCCTACCTACGATCGTGAAACGGCAGGCGGTCGATACAAAGTTCGCAAAGATTTTGCCCCTGATAATCCACCGGATGTATCGAATGTGGCCGATGCTGTGCCTGTCGACATACCTTACAGTCGTGGGGGCAATCGTTCGACCTACGAGGTCTGGGGTAAAAGCTATAATGTGCTCCCTTCGCACATTGGTTACAGAGCAGAGGGTATCGCCTCTTGGTACGGCCTGAAGTTTCATGGTCACAAAACTTCGAACGGTGAGATCTACGACATCTACAAGATGTCTGCTGCACATAAGAGCCTGCCCATTCCCAGCTTCGCAAAAGTGACCAATCTGGATAACGGTAAGTCGGTTATTGTGCGCGTTAACGATCGCGGCCCTTTTCATGAAAATCGCTTGATCGATCTAAGTTACTCAGCCGCGGCGCGTTTGGAAATTTTGAAACAGGGTACCGGTCGAGTTAGGGTCGAGGCCATTGATGCTCGAAGTCATGCTGATACCACTGAAACAGTAGAGAAAACGCCTCAACCTGTTGCGTCTCTTCAACAGCCAAAACCTGACGATACCGGTGCATTCCTTCAAGTAGGATCCTTTGGTAAAGAGAGCTCGGCTCTATCGGTTCAGCGTCGACTTTCAGCGATGGATGGCGTCCAAGCCGTCATCAAGAGAGTTCGCCAGGGTGATGTCGAGTTTCATAGAGTGCTCGTGGGGCCGCTGACTGACACACTGTCGATTGACTCAATGGTGCAAAGTTTGGAGTCGATGGGCTATTCATCGCCATTGCTGATAAAATCCCCCTAAACTGTTTTAACCTATTTAAAAGTTGTAAAGATGCTCTCAAAGATTCGTTTCCTAGTTCTACTGTTTGTCGCGGTTGCGACGGTTCAAATTCAGGCAGCCGTTCTGCCTCCACCACCTCAATTAGCGGCAACAGCTTACGTCTTAATGGATGCCTCGACGGGTGACATCATTGCTGAGTCAGGTGCAGATGGTCAGTTTGCACCAGCGAGTTTGACTAAAATGATGACCAGCTACATTGTTGAGCACGAAGTGTCTGAGGGTAACATCAGCTTTAACGACCTGGTGCCAATCAGCGTTAAAGCTTGGAAAACGGAAGGGTCACGTATGTTTGTTCGTGAAGGGACCCAAGTTCGTTTAGAGGATCTGCTTCGTGGAGTCATTATCCAGTCAGGGAATGATGCGTCGGTTGCTTTGGCTGAGTATGTGGCCGGGAGTGAAGAGGCCTTTGCTGATTTGATGAACCAGCATGCTGAGCGTTTGGGTCTAACCAATACCCACTTTAAAAATGCGACCGGTTTACCTGCTGAGGGTCACTACTCTTCACCACGAGATCTAGCGTTGATTGGTCGTGCGTTGATTCAGGACTTCCCTGAACAGTACGCTATCTACAAAGAGAAGTACTTTACCTACAACGATATCAAACAGCCTAACCGTAACCGTCTGTTGTGGCGCGATCCAACGGTCGATGGTATCAAGACGGGTCATACGGAAGAGGCGGGATACTGCCTGGTATCGTCAGCCGTGCGTGATGATATGCGTCTGATCTCTGTGGTTCTAGGAACGACGTCTGATCAAGCTCGTGCCCAAGAGAGTCAAAAGCTGTTGGCTTACGGTTTTCGTTTCTTCAGAAATTACCCTCTCTACAAAGCGGGACAAGAGCTCAACAAGCCAAAAGTCTGGAAGGGTGTAACCGATTCAGTTTCTCTCGGCTTGGGTGGTGATCTGTCGTTAACTATTCCTCGCGGCAGTGAGAATCAGTTAGCCGCGACCTTAGACCTTCCAGAGGTTATTGAAGCACCTTTGGCAGCGGGTGAAGTGGTAGGTCATCTTTTAGTCACACTAGAGGGTGAAGAGGTTGCTCGTGAGCCCTTGCTTGCGCTTCAGTCTGTTGAAGAGGCAGGCTTCGTGAAAGCGATCTGGCACAGCATTGTTCTATTTTTCCAAGGGTTGTTCGGTTAGTCACTGATTGAGCCACCTTTCGTTCACTTTAGAGGTACCTATGAGCGAACCTACAGCTCCTAAAATTGAGTTTCCTTGTCCTGACTACAAAATCATGGTGGTCGGTGACAGTGCGCCGGACTATAGAGATTTCGTAGTTAATACCATGAAGCTTTACGACCCGGATTTGGATGAGTCTAAAGTTGAGATCAATGCTAGTAGTAAAGGACGCTTTACCTCAGTTCGTGTATTGATCACTGCAACCAGTGAAGAGCAGTTGGCGCAGATTCATACCGATCTGAAGGCGTCAGGTCGTGTCAAAATGGTGCTTTAGTGGTATCTGATCTACCTCTAAACGTTCGCTATTTAGGGCGTCAGCCTTATCTAGAAGCCTTTGATAGGATGCAGGCTTTTACTAATGAGCGGACAGCAGACACAGCGGATGAGCTCTGGGTGTTAGAGCATGAGCCTGTTTTTACCCAGGGGCAGGCAGGTAAAGCGGAGCATTTGTTGGGCACCGGTGATATACCTGTCGTCCAAGTCGATCGAGGGGGTCAGGTTACCTACCACGGGCCGGGTCAGCTGGTGATCTATCTACTGCTTGATTTAAAACGTAATAAGTTGGGTGTTAGAGATCTGGTCACACTGATGGAGGATTCGGTTGTCTCTCTGTTAGCGGATTATCGAGTCATAGCCGCCGCAAAACCAGATGCGCCGGGTGTTTATGTCGATGGAGACAAGATCTGTTCACTGGGACTGCGCGTACGCAAGAGTCGTAGCTTTCACGGTTTAGCGCTCAATATCGATATGGATCTTGAGCCTTTCTTACGAATTAATCCCTGTGGCTATGCAGGGCTTCAGATGACACAGTTATCAAGGTTTGATCCTTCTGCGACTAAAGTAGAAAAGGTTGGGTCTGAACTAGTACAATATCTGGCAAACGCAATTGGCTACGCAGAGTGGCACACTATTCATGGATGGGATAGCGAATGAGTGAAGAGACAATCAAACCTAAGGGTGTAGCGGAGCAGGGAGTTAAGCTGCGTGGCGCTGAAAAGTTAGCACGTATTCCGGTTAAGGTAATACCGACTGAAAAAGAGGATATGCCACGTAAGCCTGATTGGCTTCGTGTCCGCATGGGCTCTAATGCTGAAGTTAAGCGCATCAAAGATACCCTGCGTAAGCATAAACTTGCGTCGGTCTGTGAAGAGGCGAGCTGCCCAAACCTAGGTGAGTGTTTTACTCATGGTACAGCGACCTTCATGATCATGGGCGATATCTGTACTCGCCGTTGTCCGTTCTGTGACGTTGCACATGGCCGTCCTAATGCCTTATCGCCAGACGAGCCTATTGAGTTAGCCACAGCGATTGCGGATATGCGTCTTCGTTACGTGGTCATTACCTCTGTAGACCGAGACGACCTACGTGACGGTGGCGCACAGCACTTTGCTGACTGTATTCGTGAAACCCGTGAACGTCTGCCCTCTATTCAAATAGAGACCCTGGTGCCTGACTTTCGTGGCCGCATGGATATCGCATTGGAGATCCTTAAAGATACTCCGCCCGATGTCTTTAACCACAACCTAGAAACAGTGCCTCGTCTCTACAAACAGGTTCGCCCAGGGGCTGATTATGCTTGGTCATTGGAGCTTCTAAAACGCTACAAAGTACTGCGTCCAGAAGTGCGTACCAAGTCTGGTTTGATGGTCGGCGTCGGCGAAACGAACGAAGAGATTGTTGAGGTGATGAAGGATCTTCGTGCACATGACGTCAACATGATTACGATTGGGCAGTACCTACAGCCAAGCCGTGATCACCTTCCGGTTGATCGATTTGTCACACCTGATGAGTTTGCAGAGTTTGAGGCGTTGGCAAAAGAGATGGGCTTTAGTCATGTTGCCAGTGGACCATTGGTCCGCTCATCTTACCATGCTGACCTACAAGCCAAAGGTGAAAAGGTAGGCTAATTAATCCTACTGAGTGCTGGCGATGAGTGTCTTTGCTTGTGCCAGCATCACCTCTTTAATACTTTCATAGATGCTATTCTCCAGCATCTCTTCACGCGCCCAAAGATAGATATTTCTCGGTTGAGATAGCTCTCGTTTGAACTCTATCCGCTTAAACTCTTCAGAATCTTTAAATACCTGCATCGGCACGTTGGGCAATACCGCCAGATGCTTCCCTTGACGAAGAGTCTCTAACAGAAGATACCCCTCATTACGAAAGACAATCTGAGTACGTATTTTTGCTAGACCAGACTCTTTAAGCAGTTCCATCACCTCACGTTCAAAAGGTGACCCGTGGCCAAGACTTAACCAATTCGCTGCCGCTAAATCCTCAATCGTTAAATCCGATTTGTCGGCTAAAGGGTGGTTTTTACTGCAGTAGATGGCGATTTCATCATTAAAGAGGAGCTGTCGGTCACAGCCAGGTATCATTTTGTCAGACGCAGAGGGTGCAATCACAATATCCAGTTGATTATCGATTAGATGATCAATGACAGCCGTTGGGCGAGAGACTTCAATCGTCAATGAGGCCTTAGGGTGCCGCTCTAACAGTGAGTTCATGGCGTCTGGCATGATGGTTGCCGACAGTAGTGGACCAATGCCAATGCGAATCTCTTTGTCCAAACCAATTCTGTAACGCGATGCATGAAATCGTGCCGCCTCCATGCTTCGATTGATCGTTCGACCCTCACGAGCCAAGGCGACACCAACAGGAGTTCCTTTAACGCCGTATCGACTTCGGCTGAACAGCTGTGTTCCAGCCTGCATCTCCAGTGTCGCCATGGTGCGAGTCAGGGTTGGCTGAGTCAGTGCTAAATGTTTAGCGGCTTCTGTCAAAGAGCCCTTCTCAAGGACCACCGATAGATAATAGAGGTGTTTTGGATCCATACGTTTTTTTTAATTTGGCTATTTAAAAATGCATTTTACACATTTATAAGCAATCTACTTGACTGGCTAAGTTCTAAAAATAATAACCCTTGGAGTTAAATGATGTTCAAGAACGCACTTCGTAAAACTGTCCTTGCGACTACATTAGGCCTCGCGTCAGTTACTGCACAAGCAGCAGATATCAGTATGGAAGCAGCAACTGCTCAGTCTGTTGTCGGTCTAATGCCTCAGACTATGGCCTCTTACCTTGCTGATAAGGATGTCAATGTTCAGCTAGCGATGGGTCAGACACTGACTAAGTCACTACTAAAAGTAGCTACGGGCAAACTAGATTCAGCCGTTATTCCACCAGGCGCTTTTAAAGCTTTAACAGTAGGTAAAGGCCCTTACAAGAAGATGGGCGCTGAGAAAGGCGCTGAAATGGCTAAAACTGTGCGTGCACTCTACGGCTTCCCTGGCAGTACTTACCACGCGATCACTTGGGCTGATAACGGCATCAACGAGTGGAAGGATGCAGCCGGCAAACGCGTATACATCGGTCCACCAGCGGGTGCTGCTAACGCTCAGATCACCTCTCTTGCAGCAGCGGGTGGCCTAGCTAAAGATGCATACGAGGGCATCAAAGCACCTTGGGGTGCTGCAGCTCAGGCTTTCCAGGATGGCCAGTTTGACGTTTACGTAGGTTCTTTCCCAGTAGGCTCGCAGGTTGTTGCTGAGCTAAGCCTTAAGCGTCCAATTCGGATCCTAGGAATTCCTGAAGGTACACAGCCTAAAGCTGGATTGGGTATGGAAGCTTCTGTCGTTCCTGCGGGTACCTACCCAGATCAAGCTAATGAGACTGATTCAGGCGCATTCCTAACACTGATGTTTATCGGTGTGAACGAGAAGATGTCTGATGATCTTGCCTACACAATGACTAAGGTTTACATGGAGTCACGTGAGCAGATGGGTAAAGACAACCGTCTACTTAACCACCTAGTTAAGTACAGCCCATTTACAGGTGTAACTGCTCCACTTCACCCTGGTGCTATCAAGTACTACGAAGAGCAGGGTATTGAAGTTCCTGCAAACCTTAAGTAACTATTCAGTTACTCGTTACCTATAAAGCGGGGCAGCTTTGCCTCGCTTATTTAGAGTCTTAATTATGAATACTTCTCTCGCAGCTACTGTGCAAAAGTCGATCGCTTTTGTTTTGGGTATTGTGGTGGCCTTCTACGGCCTTGCAAATATCCTTCCAGCTATTGGTGATTTCCGTTTAGGGCCTTTCCCTATGCACTGGTTCCGACCTACCTTCTTCGCACTTTGTGTAGCGATGGTGTTGGTTGATCTGGCTGATTCAAGCAAGAAAACGCCATGGTGGGTTCTTCTTACAGGATTGGCAGCTACTGCTGGCCTCTTCTGGGGTAGCTTCGAGTTCTATTTCGTCGCGCGCGATATTGATGATGCAATGTTCCTATTTGGCTCATACGAGATGTGGGTCGCAGTTTGCTCGGCTGCAGGTGCTCTATTTTTCTGTTGGCGTATTTGGGGCATTCCGGTTGCAATCCTTGGGGTGATCGGAATTGCGTATATGTGGACAGGGCACCTTTGGCCGGGGCCTTTACGTACTGTTAACAGCGGTATCGAAGAGATGTTGGCGCAGAATCTACTCTTCTCGCTTGATACAGGCATTATGGGAAGTACCTTCTCAATCGTTATTACAACAGTATTCCCATTCATCATTCTAGGTGCCGTTTTAGAGGGCGTTGGTGCCGGTGAGTCGATGATTCGCATCGCATTCTACTGGATGCGTCGCACTGCGGGTGGCCCTGCCTATGCAGCGGTCATGTCATCTGGCCTGTTTGGTACCGTGTCGGGCAGTGCAGTAGCTAATGTTGTCGGCACCGGTGTCGTGACCATCCCAATGATCATGCGTCGTGGCTTCACGAAAAGTTTTGCTGGCGCTGTAGAGGCATCGGCTTCTTCTGGTGGTCAGATTATGCCACCTATCATGGGTGCCGCTGCACTGGTCATGGCGGACTTTGCAGGTGTTGGCTACCTGACGGTTATCGTAGCTGTATTAGTACCAGCTGTAGCTTATTACGTCAGTGTCTGCACGATGATCTACTTCGAGACTAAGCGTTTGGGAATTCAGCCTAACGAAGAGGATATTGCCAATACTCCAGTTCCAGAGAGACAGGACTACCTTAATCTTCTAATGATTTTTGGCCCGCTGCTTGTGATCGTGGTTCTACTGATTCGAGGTATGTCACCATCGGGCGCTTCGATTACCGCTCTAGCACTGCTATTCCCATTGAGTTTCATTAACCCTGAGATTCGTAAACAGCCTGCTCGTTTGATTAAGTGTCTGTCGGATGGTGGATCCACCTTCGCAGGCCTTTTAATGGCGATTGCGGCGGTCTCAATTGTTATCTCAGCGCTTTCAGCAACGGGTGTGCCGGTCAAATTTGGGGTACTTCTAAACTCAGTGGTGACCGATTCATTGATGATTTCGTTGATTGTTGCGGCAGTCGGGTGTGTGATCTTGGGTATGGGTATGCCAACGCTACCCGCTTATGTAACGGTAGCAACAATCGCGATTCCAGCGATGCAGATGCTCGGTTTGGACACGCTAACGGCTCACATGTTTGTGTTCATGATCGCAGTGGGTTCAGCCATCACCCCACCCGTTGCAATAGCGGCCTATGCTGCAGCCACCATCTCAGGGGGTAAACCGATTAAGACATCCGTTGATGCCTCTCGAATCGGTATCATGATCTTCTTGATACCTTTCATGTTTGCTTACAACCCTATGATGTTGAGTGTCGATCAAGAGAATATTCAGTTCGCTTGGCTGCCTTGGGCCTGGTTGATGTTGAAACTGATTGTCAGCATTCCCGTTCTTTCAAGTGCACTGATCGGTTTTGATAAATCAAAACTGAATATCTTCGAAATTGCACTGCGCATCAGCTGTGTCGTGTTGATGTTTGTTCCTGACGGTTACTGGGATCTAGTCGGTCTTGGTGGAGCGGTTCTTATCCTGCTTGCTCACCGTCGTATTCTTGGATTTAACAGCCTTATTAAGGAAGGTGGGGCACTATGACCAATATTATTTACATTGTTGCTGATGATCTGGGTTATGCAGATCTAGGCTGTTACGGTGGTCGTGAAGCACAGTTTGGCATGATCTCTCCAAACATCGATCGCTTGGCAGAAGAGGGCATGATCTTTACCGACGGTTATGCGAACTCTCCCGTCTGTTCTCCGACACGTTTTGCCTTGATGACCATGGCATACCAGTACCGTTTACGCGGTGCATTGGAAGAACCAATCAACAGTCGATCAAAGGGTGACCCTCGTCTAGGCTTACCACCAGAAATCCCAACCTTGCCTTCACAGCTAAAAAAGGCGGGTTACAACACAGGTCTAATCGGCAAGTGGCACCTTGGCTATCCACCTCATTTCAGTCCACTCAAATCGGGCTATGATGAGTTCTATGGCATTATGGCGGGTGGTGTGGATTACTTTAGCCATGTCAGTGGTAAGGGTGACCATGATCTCTACATTGATGAAGAGGAGCACCATGAGCCGGGTTATTTGACGGATCTATTGTCAGAGCGTGCGGTTCAGTTTGTAAACCGTAAAGCAGATGATGCGAAAAACGGTAAACCTTTCTTCCTAAGTCTTCACTACACGGCGCCACACTGGCCTTGGGAGACGCGCGACGACGAAGAGGTCTCTAAAAACATCACCAATCTTTTCCATCTTGATGGCGGTAACATTCATACCTATCAACGTATGATTCACCACATGGATGAGGGGATCGGGAACATCATGGCTGCGCTTGAAGAGCAGGGCCTAACAGAGGATACCTTGATCGTCTTTACCAGCGACAACGGTGGTGAGCGTTTCTCCGATAACTGGCCTCTGGTCGGCGGTAAAATGGACCTAACAGAGGGCGGTATTCGTGTCCCTTGGGTGGTTCGTTGGCCTAAGGGCATTAAGGCTGGCCAGAAAACGACTCAGCACTGTATGACAATGGATTGGTCATACACTCTGATGAAGATCGGTGGCGGCGAAGCGGACCCAAGCTACGCAACGGACGGAGTAGATTTGACACCTGTTCTAACGGGTCAAGTTGAGAGCTTTGAACGTCCTCTCTTCTGGCGTATGAATCACCGTGATCAGCGTGCCTACCGTATGGGCGATTGGAAATACCTGAAAGTTGATGAGCATGAGTATCTATTCAATGTCGTCAACGATGCACGCGAACGTGCGAACCAAGCTAAGAACTATCCAGATAAACTGGCTGAGATGCGTCAAGTTTGGATGGATTGGAATGATACTATTCCAAGCATCCCTGACGATGCTTCTGTTAGTTTGGGTTATGGTCGAGCAGATATGCCGCAGCGATAAGCTGCGGTTTTTAATTTAGGACAATGTGATGGAACTCTCTCTCTTCAGTAGTCTGGATCCTTATGCAATTGTGGCAGGATTCTTCTTCTCGATGCTGATCTTTTTATCGGGTGTTGGCGCTGGCGTTCTGGTGGTTCCCTCCCTGATTGTTCTGTTTAATCTGGATCCAACATTGGCGGTTGCCAGTGGCTCATTCTTTGCCTTTTTAGCGAAGGTGTTGATGACAGTTGGTCATGCGAAGCAGGGTGGGGTTAACTGGACGGTTGGTCGTAAGTTTCTCTACCTATGCTTGCCGGTCACCATCCTAAGTGCCTTGAGCCTAACACTCGTTTCGGATCCAGAGATGCGAGTGACTATGGATCGAGTGCTGATGCTACTCGTTCTTCTTGCTGGCGTGCTCTCTCTCGCTTCGATGTTTACTAAACGGATTAAAGAATATTTAAGCAGACTCAGCCTCTCTTGGCTCAGTGGTATCACTGGTTTTTTGATGGGTCTTACGGGTGTGGGTGGCGGAGTCCTAGTGGTCCCAGCACTCTCTTCATCTGGCGGGCTCTCTGTAAAATCTGCCGTAGCGACGTCGATTCCTGTTGGACTGATTCTATCACTGGCTGTCTCAATCACCTTTGGTAGCCGGGGTGTCATGGATTATGCACTGGTGGCCTCCTTGATGGTCGGCTGTGTGGTCTCTTTGCCGTTGGCCTCTAAGCTCTTTTCACGTTTTAGTGAAGAGTCGATTAAACGGATAACGGGACTCTTTATTGGTCTGGCCCTGATCGGTTTAGTTGAAGCCCTATTAGAATCTATGCACTTAATTTAGAGAATTCTATTTTAACTGACCTATCTCAATACCTTTCCTACCCACTTCTCTATTCTGCTTCTAACTTAATTTAGGAGCAGGCTATGAGTCATAACTACCCAGAATATCGCGATCACCTTAATGAATTTGCCGCTAAGCTGCCGAACGGTGCGCGAAAAGGCTTTGCTGCGTTGCATCAAGGCACCATGAAAGAGGGGGTGTTGGATGTTAAAACGAAAGAGCTTATTGCGCTGGGCATTGCAATTGCGATCCGTTGTGATGGCTGTATCGCCTACCATATGAATGCCGCGACCAACGCTGGTGTTACTCGAGAAGAGCTTGACGATATGATTGGGGTTGCTATGTTGATGGGCGGTGGACCTTCAATGGTCTATGGTGCACAAGCAATCGAGGCGTTCGAGCAGTATCAAGCTCAAAAGTAATTATGTACATTGCCTAAGAGGATATTAAACCTCCTAGGCAATGCTATCAAAAACAGATAAGACTAACGCAACAGAAGGACGGGCGTCGGTGTTCGTCTTAGAAGTGAGGTAGTGGTACTGCCAACCAGCATCTGGCGGATACGCGAGTGTCCGTAAGCGCCCATTACCAGCAGCTCTGAACCCGTCTTAGACTCATGCTCCAGAATAACTTCTTCTGCTTCACCTGCCGCTAATGTGGCATTCACATTAAAGCCAGCCTCCACTAGGACCTTTTCAGCGATCTCCAACTCCTGTTTAAAGTCGAATGTCGCTGGCCCTACCATTAATAGCTCACAATCAGCCTCTTTCAACAGTGGGCTTTTGGCAACCATATCCAGAGCTTTACGAGCGGTTTTGCTGCCATCGTAAGCGATCATAAAACGTTTGGGTTCAACCAGTGCTGTATCTGTAATCAGAATAGGGCGATGCAGTGCGCGAATGATCGGTTCGATATGAACCCCCATTGCATCACCATGCGCGCCTTTGCCTAACACGAGCAGACGAGTATCTGACTGCTCCTCTTCAAGGGTCTGCTGCAGATCGCCATGACGTTGTGAGGTTGACGGTTCGAATGCGCGGTCTTGGTTGGCTCTCTCTAGAGCGGCATTCAACATGACACGACCCTGTTCGCGGGCAATGCGTCCACGCTGCTCATCAAGAGAGGCGAGCTCTTCTAGAAGAGATTCACGGGCACCCAGTCCAATGGTGCCACTGAGTTGACTCTTCTCTTCCGTTGGGAATTCACGTTTATCTAGAACGTGCAGAAGCTTAAGAGGTGCTTGAAGAACTCGGCTAGCCCAAGCGGCCGTGTCACACACCGCTTCTGAGCGTTCGCCGATGCCATCAATACAGGCTACAACTTGAGTCATAACTGCTCCTTAGTGTCCCATCAGCTCATCGATCTGATCAGGTTTATCATGTACGGCGAATTTATCCACGATGGTCGCGCTCGCCTCGTTCAAACCAACGGTATCAACCGCAATCCCTTCACGACGGAATTTAAGAATCACCTTATCCAGTGCGCCGACGGCAGTTAAATCCCAGAAGTGTGCGCGTGATAGATCAATGGTGACACGATCAGTGTCCTCTTTGAAATCAAACGCAGCGGTGAACTTATCACTTGAACTGAAGAATACCTGGCCGACAACACGATAGACACGATGGTTTTCGCCCTCGCCATCCTCTTTGCCAATGTAGAGGAATTGACCAATTTTGTTGGCAAAGAACAGTGCAGCTAACAGTACACCGGCGAAGACGCCAAAGGCCAGGTTGTGAGTCGCCACAACGACAGCGACCGTCGTCAACATGACGATATTGGTCGACATTGGGTGTTTGCGTAGGTTAAAGATCGACTCCCAAGAAAAGGTACCAATAGAGACCATGATCATCACGGCCACCAGAGCCGCCATCGGAATCTGAGAGACCCACTCATCTAGGAAAACAACGAGTATTAGCAGAACCACACCTGCGATCAGTGTTGATAGGCGCGTTCGACCGCCTGATTTCACGTTGATCACTGATTGTCCGATCATTGCACAACCTGCCATGCCACCAAACAGGCCTGCACCGATGTTGGCAAGTCCTTGGCCTTTACACTCACGGTTTTTATCACTTGACGTGTCAGTAAGATCATCGACGATGGTGGCGGTCATAAGAGACTCTAGAAGACCTACGACTGCTAGTGGCAATGAGTAAGGTAGGATGATCCACAGTGTTTCTAGCGTCAGAGGTACATCGGGCCATAGGAAAATAGGGAGTGTGTCAGGCAGTTCACCCATATCGCCTACCGTGCGAATGTCCAGTCCAAGTGCCATTGAAACTGCGGTCAAAACAAGGATGCAGACCAGTGGTGATGGGATTTTAGTGGTTAGGTAGGGGAAGGTGTAGATAATCACCAAGCCTGCTGCTGTCATGGCATAGACGTGCCAAGTCACATCAATCAGCTCAGGCAACTGCGCCATAAAGATCAAGATCGCCAGAGCGTTTACAAACCCAGTCACTACCGAGCGGGATACAAAGCGCATCAACGAGCCCAAGCGAAGATAACCGGCACCAATCTGAATAACACCTGTTAATAGGGTTGCTGCCAGTAGGTATTCAAGACCGTGCTCTTTCACCAAGGTGACCATCAGTAGGGCCATGGCCCCCGTGGCTGCCGAGATCATGCCCGGGCGTCCACCGGCAAACGCGGTGATGACAGCGATACAGAAAGAGGCGTATAGGCCGACTTTAGGGTCAACGCCTGCAATGATCGAGAAGGCGATCGCTTCTGGAATCAAAGCCAAAGCAACAACCAAACCAGAGAGGATGTCGCCACGTACGTTAGAGAACCAGTTGTAGTGTAGTGATGGGCTCATTGGGACCTTCAGGGTATTAAAAAACGAAAGTCCGCAATGTTATCAGCTTTCAAGCCGTTTGTCGGTGGGTGACTGGTTTTGAGTTATTGATCGGATTTGCTAGAGATGTAGTTTTGAAAAAAACTGATGTGAGTATTAAAACCACGAGAAAGAGCGAGTGCTCTTTTGTGGTTCATTGGCAGCTCACCGGCTAGAATAGCGCTAAATTCTTTCGTATCAAGACCGCATAACTCAGCAGCTTGTTCTGCAGTCATCCCGGTTGGTTTTAAGTAGAGCTCCTCAATAAGAGTTCCTAGCTGTGCGTTTGAATCGAGAATTAACATGGTAATGGATTAGTGAACATGAACGAGAGTCTAGTATACACCCTGATCTTAATTGGTGTGATAGCCATTGCACTGCTGGCCTGGTTTATTACCAAACAGTTGCGTGAACAGCGAGAGATTACGCGTCAGTTAGCCGAGCAAGAGGAGAAGTTGGCAGTAGAGGCTGCAGCCAATCGTCGTTACCTAACAGAGAGCATTCGTATCATCTCTAATGCCATACTGCACGATGACAAGATCACTTTGACAGAGGGGTGCATGCGTCTAAAAGTGATGATTGATAATTATGACGCATCGCTGCATCAAGACCCTGACTACCAAGTGATTGAAGAGGTCTATGGTAAAACTTCCCACATTCCTATCCTTCAAGATTGGAAAGCCTTGGATAAACAGTCACAGCGAAAATTTCAGATGGAGATGCTGAAAGTAGAGGCTGAATGCCAAGAAAGAATCCACGTCGCGGCTCAACGTCTGATTGATCATGAGATGCATAGGGTGCACTGATGTCCATACTGCCAGTATTTATCTTTACTCTGCTGGCAACTCTACTGTTGGTCGCGGCACTGACCTTTGGCAGAACACCCAGTTATCGTCCAACAAGAGGATCGGTGATCAATCTACTTGAACGTGTGCTCTCTGGGGAAGCCAAAGTGACCGAGTGGGATCTCTTTCTAGGCTTGCCAATACAGTCAGATCCACTACTGGAAGAGGCAAGGATTGATTGCCTCAGGATACATGAAGGACTTGATGGCGAACAAAAAGCGAGTGAAGGTCTCGCCAACTATCTATATGATCGAAAAGGTCGAGAGCGCATTGCAGAGGTTCTCGAACGGTTAAAAAAAGCGATAAAAAAAGAGCCCACAATACGAGAGTTTTAGGAGCCAAACGTGCTGAACTACCCCAAAACTAAACTGCCTTCTGTCGGTGAAACCATCTTCACAACAATGTCTGCATTAGCGGCTGAAAAGCAGGCAATCAACCTGTCACAGGGCTTTCCAGATTACCTAGGCCCACAGAAGTTACTAGACGGCGTTGGCCGTGCGATTACCTCAGGCAACAATCAATACGCCCCTTTGGCCGGTGTTCCCAAACTGTTGGAACAGATTAAACTCAAAGTGAAAAACTATTATGGTCGTGATTTGGATGTGGCCAATGAAGTGACTGTAACGCCAGGTGCTACAGAGGCGATCTATTCAGCGATTACCTCCGTGATTCAGCCCGGTGATGAGGTGATCGTCTTTGATCCCGCCTATGATAGCTATCAGCCTGCCATTGAGATTAATGGTGGAGTGCCCGTTCATATTAAGTTGCTACCGCCCAATTTTTCGGTGCAGTGGGACGAGGTAAGAGCAGCCATCACCTCTAAAACCCGTATGATCATCATTAACACGCCACATAATCCGACGGGATCTATTTGGCAGCGTTCCGATTTAGATGCGCTGGCAGACATTGTCAGAGGCACCGACATATTGATCATCAGTGATGAGGTCTACGAGCACCTGGTCTATGACGGACAGGTGCATCAAAGTGTGAATACTCATCCAGAGTTGATTGAGCGTTCGTTCATTGTCTCCTCGTTCGGCAAAACCTATCACGTCACAGGCTGGCGCACTGGGTATTGTGTTGCGCCTGCGCCATTAACCAAAGAGCTGCGCAAGGTTCACCAGTACGTTACATTCACAAGCCACACACCGATTCAACATGCGATAGCGGACTTTATGGTTGAAGAGCCAGACTACCCACGAACATTGCCTGAATTCTTTACGCAAAAACGCGATCGATTGGCTAAGGGGCTGCAAAACAGCCGTTTTAAACTGCTCAACTCGAGTGGTACCTATTTTCAGTTGGTTGATTACACAGCGATCAGCGATGAGCCTGATGATCAATTCGTACTGCGTTTGATTGATGAGGTGGGTGTCGCAGCCATTCCTCTTTCTCCGTTCTACTCAAACGGTGAGCAGACAGGTTGTATTCGTCTCTGCTTCGCCAAAGCTGATGACACCCTTGATAAAGCGATTGAACGCCTATGTCGAATTTAACGCTGAGCTATCTTCAAATCGATCTTGCTTGGGAGGACTCTCAGGCCAACCGTAAGGCTATCGAAGAGCAGGTATTAGCTTTAGATAGCTGCGATATTGTCGTTATGCCTGAGATGTTTTTGACAGGTTTTACCATGTCACCTGAAACCTGTGCAGAACCCATTGATGGCAAGAACTTACAATGGTTGATTGAACTCGCGTCTCAAAGCGGAAAAGCTCTGGCAGGCAGTCTCTCTGTTTCTGTTGCAGGGGAGTATCGAAATCGCTTCCTCTTTATCACCCCTGAGGGGCGTGTCGCTAAATACGACAAACGCCATCTGTTCACTATGGGTGATGAGCCAAATCACTACTCGGCCGGTGAAGAGCGCGTCATTATTCACTACAAAGGGTGGCGAATTATGCCGCTGGTCTGTTATGACCTTCGTTTCCCGGTATGGTCAAGAAATTGTGATGAGTATGATCTGCTTCTCTATGTGGCTAACTGGCCGGCTGCTAGAAGAGTCGCGTGGCGCTCTCTGCTTCAGGCGCGAGCCGTGGAGAACCTAGCCTATGTTGTTGGAGTCAATCGAGTCGGTACGGACGGAAATGGACTGGAGTATTCTGGCGACAGCCTGGTGATCTCTTTTGATGGGGAGTTGTTAAAAGAGAGTGAACCGTTTCAAGCAACGATCGAATCTGTTTCGCTGAATAAAGACGATCTTATGGAGTATCGATCTCGCTTCCCGGCGGCCGCCGATCGTGATGCGTTCACCTTGAGCGGTGTTAAGCGCAGAATCGTTGAACTTTAACGAAGTTTAAGCGGGCGCATGCAACGATACTCAGGTAACCCCTCTTTGGTGGGTACAATCGCACTGAGGCGAAGTGCGCTTTCAAGATGACCCGCTAACTCCTTAGGTAGTGGCTCTTCAAATGGGTCAAATGTCTGAAAGTAATCGATTAAAGGATTTCTAAAGAAATAGAGTGCGGATTCAGCGGTAATTTTGTCGCACAGTGCTTTTGCTTTTCGCGTACTTCGGGAATCATCAAACGCACCCTTAAGGCGTGTCTCAACGATTAAAATAATATCGGTTTCAGGTGAAGAGGAGATGTAGGCGCGCATGCCAATCTGCTCGTCTCGGGTATTAAGAAGATCTGCAATATTCGGGATTAACTGCTTATCTAGATCAAGGTTGAGTCTGTAAAAGCCCATATCAATCAGTGTGACCGGTCTCTCTGCAAGTTGGTAGAAGGCTCTAGCAGAATCATCGGCTTTGAGAGCGCCGCTGACCAATAACACGGCTGAGATAATAAGGGCTTTTAGAGAGTAGGTTTTCAATTCATGTTCCTGATCAAAATTTAGCCTATTTTATTCATTGAACAGGAATAAAAAAAGAGGCTCTAAGGCCTCTTTAGAATATTTATCAGCTCACTCTCTCAATTAGAGTTCACCCTCAACCGTTGTAAGTCCATGAATGGTCCAATCTTGGTAACCACCACGGTAGTAGTAGATCAGTTCTGCTGGGTAGCCTTCACGGATCATGGCACGAATGCCGCTTGGGCTTTGTGGACAGGTGCTTGAGTTACAGAAAGCGTAGATCTTAGTTGTAACGTCTGCACAGCTCCAACCCTCACCCTTTTTCTCACAACCGAATTGATCCATGTTCATGGCAACTTCAGTGTATGGAATGTTGATAGATCCAGGGATGGTACCTAGTTGAAGAACGTGATCTTTCATACGCATATCAACGATCATGTTGTTCTCTTTACCAATCGCTTCGATCACATCGATCTCACCAACTGGCGTTACACCTTCTGCTGGAACCATTGGTTGTAGGTAACCCTTAATCAATGCAGGTGGAGTTTTAACTCGAGTGATCTCCATTGGGCCATCTTCAAGCTCAACGGTGTAAGCGTTCATTTTGTCCCATAGCTGGATGTGTTCGTCGCTGGCGATTGCAGTTAATGTGGTACCCGCAAATACTGCAGCGGTAGCGATGCTTAAAAGCTTTTTCATGATCTTTCCTCAGTGTTAATAGCGACTCTTACTTTTTATAACCATAAACAAGAGTCTTATTACCATTATCCTCTTCTGCTTTGGAAAAGTCTTATTAATTTTTAACCTCTGCTATTATTCTTTGATCGAATAATTACTTCGTAGGTCCTGGCATGAAAAAACTGACTCCACTCTCATTAGCCCTGTTTTTGATGACGGCTTCTAGCCACTCAATGGCAGAGATGTCCGTTGATCACAGCAAAATGACTCAACATGATCACGAGATGATGATGAAGCATCTCGGCATGTCTGAAGAGGAGGCTACACCTGTCGTCAATGACCAGAGAGAACTCGTATTGTTTCCTGAAGCTGAATACCATCTCACTTTGCAGAACATGCGAGACCACCTGAGGGGGGTAAACCTAGCCCTAATGAATGTGGCCTCTGGAGACTATGTTCAGGCTGCAGAAGCGATTGAGCAGCATCTTGGTTTTGGCAACAGTCACGGCGCCAATGGTCTGCATTCGGCTCGAGAGTACATGCCTCCTGGAATGCAGATGTTGGGTCACGGGATGCACACAAAAGCGAACGCGTTAGCGACGACGCTCAGGGATTCGGAGATTACTGAAGATAGTCAGGAGATTTTTCTGAAAATGGCCGATCTTACGTCGCAGTGTGTAGCCTGCCACGATGCGTATCGATTGGGCACAGAGTAGAAACTTAGTTCGCGGCGTTTGAGCTAACAGGTGATAGCACACCACCCACATCAACCGCGCCTAATGCGACGTTTACCATGGCGTTAGTACCAACATCGGCAAGTATCTGCTCTTCATTGAGTGGATTCTTGCCGCAACTCTCCAACATGTTGGATGCATTTTTGCGATCGACATAGTCCAAGGCTGCGTTGGCACCGATGATGATGGGTGCCAATCCAACGGTCGCTACCGTCAAAATAGGCGTTGCAATGTTACGTCCCCATTTTAACTTCTCATGCTCAGTGACCGTTGACATGGATGATTCACATTGGGCAGTGACTACATCGCCATTGATACGTAGCTTATGAGCCGTGTCGTAACTCACGCTAGAGCATCCACTTACCAGCAGTGTTGAGCAGATTAAAGAGGTTGCGATGATTCTCATTGGACTTTGCTTTTGTACCATTAATGAACATTGTGACACTTATCTATATAGAGATAGGTTTTCCTGAAAAGTTCCCTAAGTTATTAATTTATTTTAAAAGTGACTCAATATTTACACCTTTTCGTATTCTGCTTTAATACAGTTAACCTGTCTGATTCATCTTAGGAGTTTGTCATGCGCCTATCTACCTTCCCGTTAGCATTTACACTGTGGGTATCGATGCTTGCCACTGTCGCTCATGCTCAACGAGTCCCTGATCTTGAACGTGAACAACGGATGGTGGATGAAATAGTTGATGTCATCTTTGATGGCGACCCTATAGAACTCAGTGACGGTGATCGGGAGTTTCTAGCGATCTTTATGGAGGCCGACGAGCCAAAAGGGACAGTGATCATCGCTCATGGACGTGGTTATCACGCCGACTGGGAGAGCGTTGTAAACCCTTTGCGAGTGGGTTTGGTTGAAGCGGGTTGGAATACCCTCAGCATTCAACTTCCGGTTTTGGAAAAGAGCGCTAAGTATTTTGACTACGTCGATATCTTTGATGAAGCTGCCCCACGTTTCCAGGCTGCGACTGAGTTTGCTAAGGAGCAGGGTGGTCAAGTTGTTTTGCTCGCTCACAGTTGTGGTTCACACATGGCGCAGCGTTGGATTAAGAATCAACCTGAAGCGAGCTTAGCCTCATTTGATGCCTATGTCGGAATCGGGATGGGAGCCACCGATTACAAACAACCGATGGTAGAACCTTTTCAGCTCGATAAAATGCCAATGCCAGTCTTAGACCTTTATGGCAGTGAAGATTTCCCGGCTGTTATCAGAAAAGCGCCAGAGCGTCTGGCTATGCTGGAAAAAGCAGGTAATCCAAAGTCGGCACAGCTGGTTGTTGAAGGGGCAGAGCACTACTTCAAAACACATAAATCTGAGTTGGTCGACACTGTTTCTGGTTGGTTAGATAGGCTTTGACCTTAGTTACGGTAAAGGGTCTTAATTAGATGGTAGCCAAAACGGGTTTTGATAGGGCCGTGTACCTTTAAGATCGGGCGCTTAAAGACCACATCATCGAAGGCTTTGACCATATCGCCACGATGAAACTCACCGAGGCTACCGCCTCTCTTGCCTGATGGGCAGATAGAGTGTTTTTTAGCGAGCTGATCGAACTTCTTGCCCTTTTTAAGCTCAGCTAATATCGCCAAAGCTTCCTCTTTGGTCTTTACCAAAATGTGTACTGCAGATGCGGTGGCCATAGTCTCTCTCGAAATGGTTATGTTGTGTATTCTATCAGATCTACTCTAGCGCTTCTGCTAAGGTGGCGGTAAAACTTAAATGGTTCGGTAGAGGTGTCAGGTCAGATCGAGAGACAGTTTTTAACGGTTGAAACTGAAGATCCGCCAAAACGATTTCACAGCCATCCTGAATTCGACGTTCAATGAAACGTTCAAGTGCCGACAGCCCGCCGGCATCCAGTATCGATACACCATCTAGGTATAAGATGATTTTTTGTTTTCCTTGGCTTAGGTGCTCCAGTTGGTCAAAAACTCGATCAGCGGCAGCAAAGAAAAGCGGACCGTTGATTTTGTAGACGGCGGTTCTTTCAGAGAGCGGCCTAGGGACATGTTTACGCACCCCACTGATATCTTTTACTTGGGTCATCTGTGCTATGTCTCGCATGAAGAGCAGTGCCGCTAGCACGACGCCCACGCAAATGGCGATCACCATGTCAAAGATGACGGTCAGCGAGAAGCAGCTAGTCTCTATCTCGTTAAAGCCCCAGAGAAAAGCCGCTAGGGTTCCGACAATGGCTGCTGGAAGTTAGGTTGGGATGGGCGTTTTAAATTTTGGCCAAATGATCAATGAGGCCAGTGTCACCACCCCGACAACGAGCTCCCCGGTGTGAATGGCAGGAAGATGGTCAAACAGGGTGACAAGCTTGGCAAAGAAGAATTCAGGCATTTCAGCTATATGAAGGCCTAGGAAATCATTGAGTTGCAATACTGCGATAACGACGGCAATGCCACTGGTGAAGCCGAGAGTCACCGGTTCGGGTATATACTCAATCAACCGACCTAACCTCGCGAAAGCGAGCGTGAGCATGATCAAACCGGCCAGAAGCGTTGCGAGTAGAAGTCCATTCAAGCCGTAACTTTGAGCAACGGGATAGAGTATGACTACGAATGCAGCCGTTGGGCCTGAAACGCTGTATCTAGAGCCACCGGTTAAAGGGATCAATATACCGGCAATGATCGCTGTATAGAGACCGTACTGTGGAGGTACACCGCTGGCAATGGCGAGTGCCATAGAGAGCGGAATGGCGATGATACCGACAGTTAAACCGGCGAGTAGGTCTTTGATGAAATGATCAAAACGGTACCCCTCTTTAAAGACCTCACGCAGAGCAGTGAAAGGGAGTACCGAATTAAAACGTGATCGATGTGGCATGTCAGTGAGGACCGTATAGATCGTATAAGATCCTCACAATTTATAAGGTTTTGAGTGAACTAGCTATCGTCTTTTAGTCGTTGCTGCTGTCAACACAGGTGTCACAGTGCTCTTTGAAGATACCAACTTTTACCAGCACCGAGTGGAACCAACAGCCTGCACACCAACCTGCAGCGGCTTCAAGCCACATGAAGGTTAGACAGAGAGGAATGGTCACCAGAGGGGTCCAGCGAGGCATCCAGTTTTGTGTGGTTGTCAGCAGTTCACTTCCTGTGAGGCTGTTTACAAATTCGGCAACCGGTACCGGGTTGAAGAACAGCAGGCAGGCGGCAACCAGTGCGGTACCAATCTTCCAAGCAAACTTCTTAGGCTGGTATGGGCGGTAGACTGGCTTGTGGTGACGGTTCATAGCACCGGCAATCCAGAACAGAGGGCAGAGCCAAGCGGTGCGTTTGCTTTGACTTAGCACCATCTCCCAAAGGACATAGAGCAATAGGTAAGTTTGTGGGGTCCAGTCGTAGACCTGGCGAACGACCTCAGCGGAGTAGATGATCTGCCCAGCCATGTTGGTTTCCCAAGTATCTTCCAGTGTGCTGGGATCAACAATGAAAGCCGAGCCATTTATGGTGTTGTAGAAGATGACTAATATAGAGACGGGTACTAAGAATAGAAAAGCGGCACGTGTTCTAACAACATTGTCGTTGACCATGTCGTAACTCATTGGGTGAAACAGTGGGTTTCTCATCAGTGATCCTCTATTGTTTTTATATTAACTGTTCCTAATAATAGGCTAGGTATAAGCGTTAATAATAGATGCTGCTTAGGTTAAGTTTTTCTTAACTAGTTTGGTTATAGATCTCTTGGTTATTTATTAACTTTGCTAATATAAGCGGCTCTCCAGCAGGGTTATTGGATGTCTAAGTTTCAAATCATCGTCGGTACCGTTTATGGTTCAACTATTGAATTGGCTGATGAGTGTCAGGAATTTCTGACCACTCAGGGACATCAGTGTGAATGGCTAGATACACCCGAGCTCTCTGATCTTGATCCATCAGCTTCCCTGCTGATTATGACGGCATCGACAGGAATGGGAGACATCCCAGACGGTTTGATGCCGCTCTACTGTGATCTATTAGATGAAGAGCCCGATTTAACCCATCAGCGCTTTGCATTGGTAGGGTTAGGGGATTCAAGTTATGACTATTTCAACGGGGCGGCCAAACGACTGTTTGAAGTGTTTTCAAATCTGAAGGCTCAATCGTTGGTTGAGCCGCTCTATGTTGATGCCAATAAAGATCCTGAGCCAGCAGAACCTGTTATGCGTTGGCTAGCGAGCTGGATCGATTAGTCGAAAGGTTAGATTGATTCTCGGTTGTTTAACGCGAAGACGTTTTGGCACTGAGTGCTCCCAATACTCTTGAACTCCAGGGTTCATGATCAGCAGAGAGCCGTGGCTGAGTTCAAAGTCGACGGTCTCTTTTCTACTCTTTAGATCTCTAAATCGAAAGGTGCGAGAGCTCCCTAGTGACAGTGACGCGATGACAGGCTGTTCGCCCAGTTCTGGCTCGTTATCACTGTGCCACCCCATACTGTCATGCCCATCTCGATAGAGGTTACAAAGAACGGCATTAAATGTGTGGTTGGCCGTTGACTCGATTTTGTCTTTAATGGATTCGAGAATGTTCGGAAAGCCGCTACCCTCCATCGTCAGATTAGAATAGCGATAACCAACACCTTTTGATGCTACAAAGCACTGCAGTCTTGGAATAGGGTGGCTTTTTCCATAAAGGGTAATACTCTCTTGGCGCCACTCTAAGGTGTTTGTGAGCTCCATGAGCAACTCATCTGCTTCAGTCGAACTGAGAAAACCTTCGATCAGCTCAGCGTTCAAACGACTACTCATTACAGTTGTTTAAGATATCTTAGCAGTTGATCGGCTATGACCGGTGTCAGATCTAAGGAATTTGTCTCATGGACGATGCTGTTGCAGCTGTGAATTTCGGCAATACCTTTCAATAGTGCATATGCATCTTTAGCGAAAATACCATGGACTCCGATGATCAAAGGTTTACCCATCTCCGCTGACTCCAAGTGTTCAATGGTCGCTAGCATGGTTCTTCCGCTGGAGATGATGTCATCGACTAATACAGGACGATAGCCTATGTATTGGGCCAGTTCAGGCTCTGTCACAGAGACATCGTAATCACCTGATCGCTCTTTCAACAGGATCTGATAGGGTCGATTAGATGCGTTGGCGATGGCAGCTACCCACTGTTCACTCTCCTCATCAGGGCCGATCAACAGCAAGTTATCGGTTTGAGTTTTTAGGAACTCGGTAATCACCGTTTGCGCCGTGCAGACCATTCCGTTGAGTGTGTATACCGCATCCAGTGTTGGATAGCGATGTAGGTGTGGATCGACCGTTATCAGTGCATCAAAGGCGAGGGATAGGTGCTTAGCAAAGTGTCTAGAGGTGATCGATTCGCCCGTATGAAAACGTTTATCTTGCCGCATATACGGAAGATAGGGTGTGATCAGACAGATATTGCTAGCGCCTAGCTCGCGCGCATTTTCTGCAAAACTGAGTAGTGGAAACAGTTTCTCATTGGGTTGGTATAGGTCGCAGAAAATAACCACGTTGGATTGTGCTACGTCGGTATCAACCCTGAGAAACGTCTCCCCATCAGGGAAGTGACGGATTTCAAATTGACCCAAGGGTAGACCGGTGGTTTCAGCGAGTTTTTCCGGAATAGGGTGGCTTGGAGATAGATTAAATAGAATGGAGTTTTTCATAAGTCACCTATTCACCAAAGGTTAAAATTTGTAGATGTGATTGCAGGTAATCAACTGCGTAGTTGAGCTCGCCAATGTGCTCAGCATGAATCGTTAGCATTGGTTGTCCACGTTTAATCAGATCGCCTACTTTAACGTGTAGATCAACCCCCGCCGCCGCATCAGCTGGCGCACCGGCCAACTTGGCGACTTTGGCTAGGATACGATTATCAACAGTGGCGAGAGTGCCATCCTTCTCCGCTAACATTTCGTAACGATAGTGGGCTATAGGTGGCTCTTTAAAAGCGCCTTGCGCCTGACAGATGGCAACAAATTTCTCCCAAGCTTTCCCCGTTGTAACCAACTCTCTGGCGAGCTTTTCACCTTCGCCAGGTGATACTTTACCGCTTAAATCGAGCATTGCACCGGCAAGGTAGACCGCGCGATTTAGCAGATCCTGAGGTGCTTGCTCATCACATTTTAAAACTCGGACAATATCTCGCGCTTCAAGAGCGGGTCCAATTCCTTCACCGACCGGTTGAGTCCCGTCTGTCTTAACAATGGCTAAGGTGACACCTAAGTTATCAGCCACTCGTTTAAAACTGTTTGCTAGCTTATCGGCGGCTTCATCATCTCTAACTTTAGCGGTTGGCCCTACTGGAATGTCGATCAAAACGTGGGTCGCGCCTGCGGCTACTTTTTTTGATAAAACAGAGGCGATCAGCTGTCCTTCACTGTCGATATCGAGTGCGCGTTCTACTTGAATGAGTAGATCGTCAGCAGGGCTCAGCCTCACGGACCCTCCCCAGGCTAAACAACCTCCTTCCGAGTGAACGACCTCTCGCATCTGATCTAAGGTGAGACTGACATCTGTGAGCGTCTCCATGGTGTCAGCGGTACCGGCCGGCGAGGTGATTGCTCGTGAAGAGGTTTTGGGAATGGTTAAGCCTGCAGCCGTTAATATGGAGACCACAATGGGCGTGGTGCGGTTGCCGGGTAAACCACCCACACAGTGTTTGTCTAGGACCTGATCTAGCCCCCAATCAATAGTGCTTCCAGCATTGATCATTGCGCGCGTGAGAGAGGTGATCTCTTCATCATCTAACTTGTCGTCACCACAGGCGGTAATAAAGGCGGCTAAGTAAACATCAGCGTAACGTTCATCAACGATGTCATTAATAATTTCGCTAAACTGCTCTTCATTTAATTTATGGCCATAGACCTTTGATCGCACATGCGACAGCGAATGAACAGGCCTTGGGTGAGACAGCCATATGGACTCATGTCCTATCAGTTTAAGTTTCTCCCAAGCCGATTCAGAGAGTCCGATCTCCCCCTCGTCAATTAGGTCTCCCGTCACGATATTCAACGTGGCGATCATGTGATTCTGTTCTGTCGAGACGAGGACGCGCGTTAGGCTGTTAAACCCTTCCGATTTGCAGACAGAACTGTCTGAACGAAGGTAGATGTTGGGTTCGTGGTGTGTATCAATCCCTAAACGGCGTGCCCTTAAGGGATTCATTTTCTCTGGAAACATAGGTCACTCTTATACTAAGACTAAATTCAGTCTACTTAAAAACGGGATACTTTCCACAAGAGTTCAAACAGTAATGAGGTTTCTACTGTTATGGATCAATCGGCGCTGTTAAAATAATTGATCAACTTTGAGAGTGTATTGATGAACGATCTACCCGAACAGCCTCTATCTGTCTCCCCATCCCTAGCATCCAAGTATGGTGTGGATGGTGCGCTGCTGTTGGGTCTGATTGAACAGTACCGCCTTATTGTCAAAGCAGATGAGTTAACTCTCTCATTGTCTGCGTTGCAGGAGCGCTGCCCCTTCTGGAGTGAGGCACAGTTGCTTGAGCATCTTTACACGCTGGCATCTGAATCCCTGTTTGGTCTGCAACTATCTGATGATCAACTGCTGATTAGTTTTGAAAAGGGAGCTTCTCAATCCGTAGCAACGCCTGCGACAAAACAAGCGCCTGCAGCCATCCAGGCGACAGCTGCTCGACCTCAAACTCATCGTTTGCCAAACTCTAGACGGAACGTGCCGCCCAGTTTTGGTGGTGGCTGGCGTCGATCAACCAATGAGTTGGACGAAATTTTCGAAGCGGCTGAACAAAAACGCAAACTTCAAATTCGTATGGATGTCTCTTGGAGGCCTGATGAGAGTTTCTATCAGTTGCTTCAGCAGCATGGTATTGAAGCTCGATTTGCGGAATCGCATCTTGATGAATTTACACTCTACTATCTGGATAAACTTGATCACCAGAGCGTTTGGAACCAGAAATTCTTAGCCTGGGTAAAACGTGCCGTTCGTGATCAAGAGAGCCGTTCGGCTAAAGCTGAACGTTTTAACGAATCTTCACAAGCCGGTGGGCAGCATGAAAAAAGTCGACGAGATACTCGGGAAAACCGAAAACGGGTTACCGCAGCCGTCATGGACCTCAAAAACCTCGACTGGTAATCGCTCACTCAGTACGCCGGAACATGAGGCGCCGCAACGCGAGCTGATCAGCCAAGAGACCAAAGCGATGGTCAACATGGTGTTTGCTCGTTTCATGGCGATCTATGGCCATAAATTCAAAAGTGCTTTTGAAACCGAGCAGGAGATTATGATTGCCAAACGTGAGTGGGCAATGAGCATCTCTGGCTATGGTGAAAATGAACTGGTAGCGGCTATTAATCGTTGTAAAGAGACCTTAGCTTGGATGCCATCCATCTCAGAGTTCCTCAACATACTAAAAGAGGTTGGAGCAGACTTTGGTCTTCCTAGCAGTTATGAAGCTTACCAAGAGGCTTGTCGATACGCGGGTGATCATCATCACGGTTGGTCTCACCCTGCAGTATATGAGGCGGCTAAGCAGACCGGTTGGTATGAGATTCGAGGGGAGGCGGAAGCCAATATCTACCCACGTTTTCGATACTACTACGATATGATTTCAAAGCGGGTGCGTGCTGGTGAGACGATTGATCAACCGGTGCCTGTTGCGATTGAAGACAAAAGCGAATTGACGCATGCAACCACCATGCTCGAGTTTGCTAAAACCCATCAGATCGATGAGGCGGAAGCCTGCAAATTGCTCTATTACTTGACCTTGCCTGAGGGCTCCAATGTGCGCTCGCGACAGTACCAGCAGAGTCTAGCAACGGCTCAAGATCGTGGTTGGACGCTGCCAACTACTCAATAGTCAGATCCAAGAGAACTATTTTCTTCCAAGAAAGCGTTTAAGGTGCTTCGACATTTTCGAGGCATTTTGATCGCTGATCAGTTGATCAAACAGCTTACTCCACCCCAGAATCGATACTGAAAAGAGAAAGCCCAATTTCACATCATCAAACACAATCGCGACCAGCGTCATGGTGATCATTGTGGCAATGACCGAGACGATAAATACCTCTAATTGGCGTGGTCTAAAAAACTTCCAATAGATGAAGAAAGCGACCCCCGCGATGATGATGAAAAAGTGCATCGGTTACTCCTTAGTCTCTGGCCCGAGTTGCTCTTTGAGCTGCTTGATCAGGTTCGCAGGCAGGTCCTTCAAAGTCAAAGTTTCACTGTTTGGATCAAAAGAGATCGATTTTCCGAGCGATTCATTGCTGAAACTGATCGATACCTCACGCGTTCTACCCGTATAGCGAACGTATTTTTTTAGACTGGCGCGATCGGGAATGAACTGTTCTTTAAGTTCTGGGGCTTCAGAGGCGATGTATTGATCAAACCCAACCTCTTGGTCGCTTTCAACAGAGGCGGTTAGGTCACGATAACTTACGGACTCACCCGCTTTGGATTGCTCTATACAGAACTCGGCAACCTCTTTCTGATAACGTTTACCAGCCTCTTCCGGCATATTGGCGCTATAGTCACGAACCACCTCCATGAAGCGCTCTGTGTCAGCTTGAGTATCTACAGTATCGAAGAAGCCAATAAACTCAGCCAAAGCACGAGTGGCAGAGCGGTCACCAAAACCGAAGCCTAGGGTAAGGTAGCGACTGGCGCTAGGGTCAAACAGGCGCTTTAGATCGATGCAGCAACAGAGCCCCATTTTTGAAAACTCAAGCTGTTCTGATTCAATCAACTCATTGCTCTCATCAAAACACCATCCGTCGGTCTGTTTTAATTGAGCTATCCAGAGTTCGTGCAGGTCGGTTTCATCTTGCTCGATGAATGCCCAGTATCCATCCGTCTCTAAATCCTCACTCTCGAACATCACGGCTAACAGCTCGACGACTTTGGAGCTGAATTGAGTCAGGTCCAGACCCTTCTCTTGCCAGTTCAGCAGGAGTCCTTTGAAGCTCGTTGCCTCATCCGCAAAACGGCCATAACGCTTGGTGGCCCTGCGGGTGAAGACCTGATCGATTTCGTTCAGCAGTTTTCGGGCATTCAGTTCTGACCCAATAGGTTGCTCTTTTAGGTGAAATGACTGATCACCAGTTTGACGAGTTAATCGGTGAGCGATAGCGCGAACACTGTTCATTGCAAGAGCCTATTGTGGTTGGCGAAAGTGTGGGCCGAACATTTGATCGGTTGCCTGTTTCAGTGCATCGGACACCGAGGATGAGCGAAGCGCTTGAACCATCAAGACTCGATGCACCGGCAGGTACATCAAGTCTGCTAGGATACGACTGAAGGCGTTCTGCCCGGCATCACACTTAGCTAGAGCCTCTAAAAACAGAGTTAGAAGTGTTGGCTCAAGCAGCGCATTTTCACAACGGGTAGCGATCGCAGCGAGCAGCTCAGCACTCTGTGCTGCTCTGCTATTGAGAACAGCTTCAATCGCCTGATGCGTATGGCTTTCTGTTTTAGCACTAGAGAGCGCACGGATAAGAAGCGAGATAAGCACAGGGTCTCTGTTTTCGCTTAATGCCTCTGTTAGCTGATGCAACAGCTTTTCGGATAGGTCGCTGCTAGGCTTTGCGTGTTCAAGCAACCCAAGAACTTGTGCGTGTAAGCCTTCTGGAAGCTGATTCAGTGCGTTCACAAGAGTGGCTTCGTTACCGGACTGTTCAAGTCTTACAACAAAATCAGCCAAGCCTTGAAGTGACAAGTTCTCCCAGCCAGTATCAAGGTTGGGTTGGCTGATAAATTGCTGCACAGGCTCGTAATAGGCTGATGCTGCTTGTTGGTTATCCAGTGCTGCTTTGGCATGAAACAGTGCCATCTTTTCATCGCTTGGTTTAAACGCAAAAGGATTCTCTTTGAGGCTGTCTTCTGTTGGAACACCGTCGATACTGGATTGAACGTTTTGCAGTAGGCGATTGACGATATCATCACGCACAGCGCTGAGCAGAAACCCTTGCTCATCAAGCGGTAACTTCAAAAACCAGACGGCATTCTCATCAGCAGACTTAGGATTCCAAAGTAGCAGCGCAATCCAAGCGTGCTGCAGGTAGGGAGTAGGGTAAGGGGTGGCCTGAGTCTCGATGCGTTCAAACTCGTCAGCACTGAATGCCCTGATACGACGGCCGAGATCGTAGATACGCATCGCGGTTCCGGCCTGTTTGAATAGTGCGGTTAAAGTTACCTGTTGATCGCTCATCGCTGACTCCATTTTCTAAGCGCGCGATTTTACCATGTCGGCGAGCGAATCACAGGTTGCCGAGCAGAATCCTCTCTTCTGCTTGTTCAATCTCCCTAGGCGATCCGTTCAGAATCAAAGTGTCACCCTCATTAAGCAGCAGAGTTCCCGATGGGTTATCGATCTCCTCACCCTGTTGAATCAGTGAGCTGATCTCCAACTCTAGGTCGAGGGCGTCTAGGGTTTTGCCACAAGCATAGGCTTTTTCAGAGAGAGTAACCGCGTGCTTTTGAATCACTCGGCTTGGGTCTAAATCCGCTTTCAGGGATTGTCCGCCGTGCACGAAACCATGCAATATTCGGTAACGTTGTGATCTTACGGTACGAATGCGCTCCTTGATGATATCTGCGGGAACATCCAGCAGTGTGAGGACGTGAGAGACCAACATTAGGCTGCCTTCAAGGGCCTCAGGTACCACCTCTGCTGCGCCGTATATCTGAAACTGCTCTAAGTGATAATCATCCTGGGTTCTAACGAGTACTGGGATATCACCGAATTCGCGCTTGATCTGTTTTAACGTCTCAAGGCTCGACTTGGGGTTAGGCAGCGTCAGAATAATAAGGCGAGCCTTGGCAGCTCCTAAGCCTCGCATAATATCGACACGTTTGGCATCGCCGTAATAGGCAGGCTCACCGGCTGAAGAGGCCTCTTTAATGCGAATCGGGTCCGGATCGATGGCTACGTATTGAATCCCCATCTGCTTCAGAAAACGAGCCACAATCTGTCCAACACGACCATAGCCACAAATGATGACATGGTCGGCGAGTTCGTGATGTTGGCTGGCGGCATCAGCATGTTGGTGCTCTGGCACAGTCTCAGTGCTGTTTGCAGTTGGGAAAAAGCGCTCTGCGATCCAATCGGCTTTATCTAACAGGCTCGGTGTAATGATCATCGAAATGATAATGGTGGAGACTAAGACCGCGTTCAGGTCGCTGTCGATCACATGGTAGGTCAGAGCAACCGCGAGTAGGGCAAAGCCAAATTCACCGCCCTGAGCTAGGCTGATACCGGCTTTGAGAGAGGTGTTTGCGTTATTGCCGAAGAGACGACCTAGCAGCAAAATGACGAGGGTTTTCGCCGTGACCAGCATCAGAGTCGTTAGAATAACCCAGTGGATGTTTTCAAGCAGCGCAGATAGATCAAGCTGCATACCCACAGTGACGAAGAAGAGGCCAAGCAGCACATCTCTAAATGGGCGTATGTCATTTTCAAGTTGATGCTTAAAGTGACTCTCGCCCAACATCATGCCCGCTAAGAAGCCACCTAAAGCCATTGATAGGCCGGCTGCGTGAGTAATCCAAGCTGCCGTCATAGCGGTAACCAATGCAACCAGGACAAATAGCTCATCCGAGCGTTCACGGGCAATTTCATTAAACAGCGCAGGCAGTATTTTGTGCCCAAGAATAAGAAGTAAAAGTAGTAATCCGGCACCTTGCAGTAGTGGCCAGATGATTGATTCGCTAGCTTCAGCGGTGCTGGTTCCAAGCGCAGGGACTAAGATCAGAAAGACGACCGCGGCAATATCTTGAAAAAGTAGAATCCCGAAGGATAGTTGCCCATGCGGTTGGCCTAGCTGCTGAAGCCGAATGAGCTCCTTAGTCACGATGGCCGTTGAAGATAAAGCTAACGCACCGGCTAGAACGATGGAGGGTGCCAACTCCATCCCCATTAGTAGCGATAAGCCGATGAAAATAGCGGAGGTAGTAATGACTTGGGCTGAACCTAAGCCAAGAACGGTCTTGCGCATGGCAATCATTTTCGGCAACGAGAACTCGAGACCCAGCATGAACAGAAGGAATACAACGCCAAGCTCCGAAAGCAGCGCCATCTGATCGGGGTGTGCAACTTGAAGCGCAAACGGGCCAATCAGGGCACCCATAGCTAGGTAGGCCAAAATGGCTGGCAGTTTTAAACGTCTGAACAGGGTGGTGGCAACAACGGCACCAATGAAAATAAGCAGTATCTGTTCAAATAGACCGTAGCTTTCAGCCATTAGTATCCTCGCTGAGTGCTCTATCGAGTAGTTGAATCTGAGCGATTAATTGGGCGTTCTCTGTACGACTCTTCAGTGCCTCTTCGGCATAGGGGTGGATGGCACTGGAGTCAGGCAGAGGAATATTAGTTTTTAAAAGGGCTTCAAGCCTAGGGATTAAAATCCACTGCAACCACTGAGTAAACTCAAGTGTGTCGATGCAAAAGGGTTGCTGACTACTTAACGCTTCCTGGGACGGTGGCGATGCTTCCCAGAGAGATAAGCGCGCCATCTCTTTTCTGATCGCTTCAATCGATAGTGTAACGGCTTGAGCTTTACTCATCGTTGTTTTCGAACTTGGTGATCGCGGCTTTTATGCCGTTGAGTCGTTTAAAGCTGATCTCTTGCGCGGTGCTTAGGAAGTCCAGCATGAAGTCTGACTCTTTCTGCTCTTCGCGGATAGCCGCATAGAGTGTGCACCACAAACCCTCTTCACCTAAGGACTTGGCATCGATGAACTGCTTTTCAAGATACTCGTGCAGTGCCCAATTTGGCAGCGCAGCCACGCCACGTCCACTAGCAACCAGCTGCACCATCATAACGGTTAACTCCGCCGTGCGAATTTCTTGAGGTTCGATACCTGCAGGATCTAAAAATCGTGTGAACAGATCCAAACGGTTTTGATCGACGGGGTAGGTGATCAGGGTCTCCTCCGATAGATCGGACGGCTCAATCTGCTTTTTAGCGTTGAGTCGATGTTGGCGGCTTAGGGCGAGCATCGATTCGTAACTGAACAGTGGAACGTAGTGAATGCCGTTTCTAGGCTCTGGATCCGATGTGATGACAAGATCAATATCACCACGAGCCAGTGCTGGTAGTGGCTGGAATGTAAAGCCGGTTGAGAGATCCATCTCAACTTCTGGCCAATTTTTGCGGAATGAGTCGATGGTTGGCATGAGCCAATCAAAACAGCTATGACACTCGATACAGATATTCAAACGACCGACTTCCCCCCCCGCTAAGCGAGCAATATCACGCTCGGCTGTTCGGATCATCGGTAGAATGTCATCCGCCAACGATAGTATGCGTTGACCAGCAGAGGTAAAACTAATCGGTTTGGTTTTGCGGATGAACAGCGAGCAGTTTAGGCGCTCTTCGAGATCTTTAATTTGGTGTGAGAGGGCCGATTGGGTTAAGTGAACCCGCTCTGCAGCTTCGACAAGGCTACCGGCATCTCTTAATGCCACAAGAGTTTTAAGATGTCGAAGATCGATCATGGCTGACTCCGGCTAATTGCATTGAGGCCAGTATAGACCATAACAAGTAAGCAGCCCATGGACTGCTTACTCAAAGGGTTAAATGCCTACTAGAAGGAACTCCAGAAGTGCTTTTTGGGCGTGTAGGCGGTTTTCAGCTTCTTGGAACGCAACGCAACGCGGGTCGTCCATCATTTCGTCGCTGACCTCTTCACCGCGGTGAGCCGGCAGGCAGTGCATGAATAGAGCATCCGGTTTAGCGAGATCCATCAATGCTGTATTGACTTGGAATCCATCAAAACGCTTCAGACGAAGAGCCTCTTCCTCCTCCTGTCCCATTGATGCCCAAACATCGGTTACAACCAGGTCGCTATCTTTAACGGCTTCTTTAGGATCATGAGTAATTGTTACACGACCAGGGTTTGCGGCAAGCAGCTCTGCATCTGGCTCAAAACCTTTAGGACAAGCGACGTTTAAATGGAAATCAAACTGGCGAGCCGCATTGATGTAGCTACTGCACATGTTATTGCCATCACCAACCCATGCCACGGTCTTACCTTTAATAGAGCCTCGGATCTCTTGATAGGTTTGCATGTCGGCAAGTAGCTGACAGGGGTGGAACTCATCGGTCAGCGCGTTGATGACCGGCACCTTGGAGTTGGCTGCAAAGGTTTCAACTAATTCGTGGCTGAAGGTGCGAATCATCACTACGTCAACCATGCTAGAGATGACTCGAGCGCTGTCTTCAATCGGTTCACCGCGTCCTAGCTGGGTGTCGCGAGGGGATAGGAACATCGCATGACCACCAAACTGTGCCATGCCTGCTTCGAAGGAGACACGTGTTCGTGTAGACGACTTTTCAAAGATCATCGCCATTACGCGATTCTTGAGTGGCTCGTAGATCTCTCCCGCATTGCGCATGCGTTTGAGTTCAATCGCACGATTGATCAGTTTGTTAAGCTCTTCAGGTGTTAGGTCTAGAAGAGTTAGAAAGTGTCTTGTTCCCATAAAAATTAAAACGTCAGCCACATACATGACTGACGATATCCTAAATAAAGTTAGTTTTGATTACTTTGCAAGTAGCTGATGAACTAGCTCAGATACAGTCTCTATCAGTTGCTCTGCTTCAGACTCAGAGATGATTAGAGGTGGTAGCAATCGAATAACCTTACCTCCTCCATTCACATTGAGCAATAGCTGATTGTCAGAGGCAAGTTTAGCTAAGCCAGCAATGTCAGTATTAAACTGACAACCGATCATCAACCCTTTGCCTCGTACCTCAACAAATTCCTCAAGGTCGGCAAAGCGAGAGGCCAAGCCATCACGAATCTGCTGGCCACGAGCCATCGCATTGGCCATCAGCTCTTCATTTTGGATGGTGTTGTAAACGGCAAGCGCCGCCGCACATACCAATGGATTACCACCGTAGGTTGAGCCGTGGTTACCAGGACCGAATACATGGTTGCCATGTTTTGCAACCAAGCAGGCACCAATAGGAACCCCGTTGCCTAGACCTTTTGCAGTGGTCAATACGTCAGGCTGTACACCTTCATGTTGGAAGGCAAAGTATTTGCCAGTACGTCCATTACCTGTTTGGACCTCATCAAGCATGAGCAGCCACTCATTCTCATCACAAATCTCACGCAGTGCTTTTAGGTAGCCGTCGGTAGGGACGTGTACGCCACCTTCACCCTGAACAGGCTCTACAAGAATCGCCACAATGCTGCGGTTGTTTGATGCGACCTTCTTAATCGCTTCAACATCATCGTATGGCACGCGCACGAAGCCACTCAGAAGCGGTTCAAACCCCGCTTGTATGGCACGATTTCCCGTGGCTGACAGCGTTGCCATGGTGCGGCCATGAAAACTCTGTTCCATCACAATGATAGACGGATTAGTGATGCCGCGATCGTTACCGTATTTACGAGCAATCTTGATTGCCGCCTCATTCGATTCCGCACCGGAGTTACAGAAGTAGACCGCTTCCATATTGGTCTCTTTACACAACTTTTCACCCAGCTGCTGTTGCAGAGAGATCTCGTACAGGTTGGAGGTGTGAATCAGTTTAGCGGCTTGTTCGCTGAGTGCTTGAGTAACGGCAGGGTGAGCGTGACCAAGACCGGTAACTGCGATGCCAGAGAGTGCATCCAGATAGCGTCGCCCTTCAGTGTCGTACAACCAAACGCCTTCACCGTGGGTGAAAGCAACAGGTAACCGAGCGTAGGTGGGCATTACAGGGGTCATGGTCATTGAAAGTGTTCTCCATAAAACGCAAAAAGACAGCCGTGGCTGTCGCTGGAGACTAATATTATTTTGTGCTTACAAAATAAGCAATCTTAGAGTGGTTATAACCGAGTTTTTTACTCAGATTTACTGTATAGTGCGCCCATTCGTTCAATGAGATTTAAGAGGTGAGTTAATGAGCACTTTAGAGACAATTAAAGAACAGATCGAAAGCAATGCCATTCTTCTTTACATGAAAGGCACACCTCGCTTTCCTCAGTGTGGTTTTTCATCACGTGCATCTGAAGCGTTGATGTCGTGTAACGAACGTTTTGCTTTCGTAAACATCCTTGAGAACCCTGACATTCGTGCAGAACTACCAAAGTACGCTAACTGGCCGACCTTCCCTCAGTTGTGGGTTAATGGTGAGCTAGTCGGCGGGTGTGACATTATCTGTGATATGGCAGCGAGCGGTGAACTACAGACATTGGTCTCTGAAGCGGCTAAATCTGAAGAGGGTGACAACGCTGAGGGTTAATCCCCGCTGACGCTTGTTAGTCCAGCTCGCTCTCTTCTCTGAGGGCGAGCATCATGTCCCATCCCCCCATCTCTTTCCACTGATTGACAATCATGCAAAATAGCTCGGCCGTTTTCTCTGTGTCGTAGAGAGCGGAGTGCGCCTGTTTGTTGTCGAAGCTAATTCCGGCGAGATCGCACGCCTTAGCGAGGACCGTATGGCCATACGCTAGACCCGCCAGTGTGGCGGTATCAAAAGTGGAGAATGGGTGGAATGGATTGCGCTTGATGTCACAACGATCAGCTGCATTGCATACAAAGCTATGATCAAAGTGGGCGTTATGTCCAACCAAAATGGCTCGTTTGCAGTCATGCGCTTTAACCGCTTTGCGGATAGGCTTGAAGATCTTCTCCATCGCCATGAGTTCTGGCTCGGCCTCACGATCCGGCGACCAAGGGTCGATGCCGGTGAAATCCAACGCCGATTGTTCTAGGTTTGCCCCTTCGAAAGGCTCTACGTGCGCCTCAATTGACTGATCTACGATCAGGTAGCCCTCTTCATCCATGGTCAGAGTGACCGCTGCAATCTCTAAGAGAGCATCGGTTTGAGCATTGAATCCAGCCGTTTCGACATCAACAACAACGGGAAGATAACCACGGAAACGGTCTGCCATTGGGTGACGCTGTTTCGAATTTGGCACAGTAGATCCTTACTCTTCGATGGGGTTTTATGGAGTTTAACAAATCCAAAGGATAAGGGCAGAGTTAAAACTCAGATCTACTGATATTTATTTAAATGTTCGCTATAATTTCCCCCCATAAATTTTAGCGCTGTCTGATTCATGAGTTCAGTGCGCCGTATTAACCTCTACCCAGATCGGGTGAGCATGGAGTTGGAGTCGTCAATGTCCGACATTAAAAAAGTCGTTTTAGCTTATTCTGGTGGTTTGGATACCTCTGTAATCGTTCGTTGGTTACAAGATGAGTACAATGCCGAAGTTGTAACCTTTACTGCTGACATCGGTCAGGGTGAAGAGGTTGAGCCAGCGCGAGCTAAAGCTGAAGCCTTGGGCGTCAAGGAGATCTACATCGAAGATCTTCGTGAAGAGTTTGTTCGTGACTACGTATTCCCAATGTTCCGTGCGAACACTATTTACGAAGGTGAATACCTACTGGGTACTTCAATCGCTCGTCCACTCATCGCTAAGCGTCTGGTTGAGATCGCTAACGAGACTGGTGCTGATGCGATTTCACACGGTGCGACCGGTAAAGGTAACGATCAGGTACGTTTCGAATTGGGTGCCTACGCACTGAAACCGGGCGTGCACGTCATTGCACCTTGGCGTGAGTGGGATCTTAACTCGCGTGAGAAGTTGATGGCTTACTGTGAAACTCACAACATCCCAGTCGATTTCTCTAACAAAAAGAAAAAATCACCTTACTCTATGGATGCGAACCTGCTTCACATCTCATACGAAGGCGGCATTCTTGAAGATCCTTGGGCAGAAGCTGAAGCCGATATGTGGCGTTGGTCTGTCTCTCCAGAGGAGGCTCCAGATCAGCCAACTTACCTTGAATTGACCTACCGTCAGGGTGACATCGTTGCGATCAACGGTGAAGAGATGTCTCCAGCTACCGTATTGACTTACCTTAACAAGGTGGGTGGTGAAAACGGTATCGGTCGTCTTGATATCGTAGAGAACCGTTTCGTAGGTATGAAGTCACGTGGCTGTTACGAAACACCGGGTGGAACCATCATGCTGCCTGCACACCGTGCGATTGAATCGATTACTCTAGATCGTGAAACGGCTCACCTAAAAGATGAGTTGATGCCACGTTACGCTAAAGTCATCTACAACGGCTTCTGGTGGTCAGAAGAGCGTAAGATGCTTCAAACGATGATCGACGAGAGTCAGAAGTACGTGAACGGTGAAGTTCGTGTGAAGCTGTACAAAGGTAACGTGACGGTTGTTGGTCGTCGCTCTGAAGAGAGTCTGTTCGACGAGAGCATTGCAACCTTTGAAGATGACGCAGGCTCTTACGATCAGAAAGACGCAGCTGGCTTCATTAAGTTGAATGCACTTCGTATGCGTATCGCTGCTAGCAAAGGTCGTAAGTTCGACTAATCGTCAACTAGTCTAGTTTGCTAAATCGAAGCCCGAATCATCGTTAAGATGACTCGGGTTTTTTGTTTTTTCAGTGATCTCAGTTGCTCTGTTATGAGTTCAATCAATTGCATCAGGTAGATGTGATCGATAAAATTGCTCTTAGTTAGTTTTTGAACCTAAAGGGTTGTTGCTACAACCCTTTTTTATTGGATTTTCAGCGGATGAAAACACACAAAATTCTTCAAGCTCCGATCCCAATGCGCTGGGTCGGTCCGATGAAACTGTCAGGTCATCTGATTGAAGAGAAGTTGAGTGTTCCTCTAGCCACTTACGAAACCCCTCTGTGGCCATCCGTTGGTCGTGGTGCACGCATCTCTACTCTCTGTGAAGAGGGGATTAAAGTCAGTGTGATTGATGAGCGTATGACCCGCTCGATTTTGCTTGAAGCGGAAGATGCCTATGCAGCGCACCAAGCGATCCAGTCTCTAAAAGCTCGAATGGATGACCTCAATGAGGTAGTGGCAAAATCGAGTCGTTTCGCCAAGTTAATTGATCTGAATTCTCAGGTGGTTGGTAACCTTATCTACCTACGCCTAGAGTTTACGACGGGCGATGCTTCTGGTCACAATATGGTGACCAATGCTGCTGATCATCTGATCCCTTGGATTTTGACAGAGTATCCACACCTTCAGTACAGCTCTATATCCGGTAACTATTGCTCCGATAAAAAGGCGACCGCCGTTAATGGCATTCTTGGTCGTGGTAAGTATGTGGTTTGTGAAATCCTGATTCCACGGGATATCGTTGAGCGCCGCCTTCACTCTACGCCAGAGAAAATTGTTGATCTGAACATCAAGAAAAACCTGATCGGAACAATGATTGCCGGCGGTTTACGCAGTGCTAATGCGCACTACGCTAATATGCTGCTCGCCTTTTACTTGGCGACAGGTCAGGATGCGGCCAACATCATTGAGGGATCACAAGGTGTGGTTCACGCTGAGGTTCGCAACGGCGATTTATACTTCAGCTGTACGCTACCCAACCTAATCGTCGGCAGTGTCGGTAACGGCAAAGGGATCGACTTTGTAGAAGAGAACCTAGAACGCCTTGGCTGTCGAGATGATCGTGAGCCGGGTGCTAATGCACGTCGATTGGCGGCTATCTGTGGTGCTACGGTTCTGTGTGGTGAGCTGTCGCTGATTGCTGCGCAGACTAACCCAGGTGAGCTGATGCAGTCGCACCTGCAAATGGAACGCAAATGAGTCAGCTGACCAACGATCGAAAAATTGAGCACATCAATGCGATTCTGCAGGATGCAGAGACCGATCGTGATGCGCGCTACTTCGATCGTATCAAGTTAACGCACAGGGCGTTGCCAGAGCTCGATTTCGAAAAGATCGATCCGTCCATTGAATTGTTGGGTAAATCGCTAAGCTTCCCGATGCTTATTTCATCGATGACGGGTGGTGATCATGAGTTGATCCGAACCATTAACCGTAATCTTGCAGAAGCAGCCGAGCGTTGTGGTGTGGCGATGGCGGTGGGTTCGCAGCGAGTGATGTTCAGTGATGAGTCGGCTAAGAGTAGTTTTGATCTTCGATCGGTTGCTCCCAATGCGTTATTGATTGGCAATGTTGGTGCTGTGCAGCTCAACTATGGTTTTTCACTGGAGCAGTGTCAGGCTGCGGTTGACCTGCTTAAGGCTGATGCTCTCTACCTTCACTTGAACCCTTTGCAGGAGGCTATTCAGCCAGAGGGTGATCGTAATTTCGCGAATCTGACGGATCAGATCCAACAGGTTGTCGAGGGTTTGTCCGTTCCAGTCTGGTTGAAAGAGGTGGGTTCTGGCCTGTCGGCCGCCGATGTGGAGCTTGGTTACCGAGCAGGTGTTCGCTATTTCGATGTGGCAGGCAGTGGTGGAACCTCTTGGAGTCGAATCGAACATCATCGTCGTGATCAGGATGATCTTGGGCTGTTATTTCAAGATTGGGGATTACCAACTCCAGTGGCGTTAGATCAATGTCAGCCTTGGCAGGATAAGAGTACGTTGATTGCCAGTGGTGGTCTACGCAATGGGATTGATCTAGCTAAGTCTGTTATACTCGGCGCCTCGCTGGGGGGATTTGCAGCGCCTCTACTGCAACCGGCAATGCAATCCGCTGAAGCGGTTGTCGACGTAATTGAACGTATCAAACGTGAATATGTAACGGCACTGTTTCTTTTAGGTGTGCCCAGTACGACAGCGCTTAAGGGTCAGCGAGCGCTTATCATCGAACAGTTTTAAGGATTTGATCAAAGTATGTCCGTAGGTATCGACGAAATCAGCTTTTATACATCGAGCTACTACCTCGATTTGCGCACGCTGGCTGAACGTCAAGGCACTGATCCTAACAAGTATTACGAGGGTATTGGTCAAGAGAAGATGGCGATGGCGGCGCATGATGAGGATATCGTCACGCTTGCTGCGAACGCTGCACTTCCCATTGTTGAGCGCATTGGAACCGATGCTATCTCAACGATTCTGTTTGCGACTGAAACCGGTATTGATCAATCCAAAGCGGCGGGAGTCTATGTACATCGTCTGTTGGGATTGAACAGTCGTTGCCGCGTCGTTGAGCTCAAACACGCTTGTTACAGTGCAACAGCGGCCGTTCAAATGGCCTGTGCACTGGTTGCTCGTAACCCAAGTAAACAGGTGCTTGTGATCGCCTCCGATGTGGCCCGTTACGATCTGGACTCTCCAGGTGAAGCCACCCAGGGTTGTGGTGCGGTTGCAATGCTGATTAAAGCAAATCCAAGAGTTCTAGAGATTGAACCAGAATCGGGTACTCATACTGAAGATGTGATGGATTTTTGGCGTCCCAACTACCGAACAACGGCGCTGGTTGATGGCAAATACTCGACCAAAATTTACCTAACATCGTTAAAACGTAGCTGGGAAAACTTCTGTGAAGAGAGTTCAGTTCGCTACGGTGATATCGACTATTTCTGTTACCACCTGCCGTTCGGCAAGATGGCACAGAAAGCTCACTCACAGTTAGCTCGTGTCAATAAGACGGGTCAAACTCCGGAAGAGCTTGCTGCTCAGATTGAACCAACACTCATCTACAACCGTTTGATCGGTAACTGTTACACAGCGTCAATGTATATTGGGCTCTGCTCCCTTCTTGAGCAACTCAACGAAGATTTAACCGATAAACGCATCGGGCTGTTCAGTTATGGATCGGGTTCAGTCAGTGAGTTCTTTACCGCTAAGGTGGTGTCTGGCTACCAATCGGCGTTGAATACAGGCCGCCACGCTGAACTGTTAAAGGATCGGACTGAGTTGAGCTACGAAGAGTATCTCACCCTTTACCGTTACCCAGATCCACGTGATGGTGGGCAACATGTGATTGAGCCCGATACACAGGGTCGCTTCCGTTTGGCGGCGATTAGCGATCACAAACGTGAGTACGTAGAACGCTAGTCATGTCGGTTGCGAGTGCTCCCGGAAAGATCATTTTAAGTGGTGAGCACTCTGTTGTGTACGGTGCCCCAGCTCTCGCATTCTCGGTAAAACAGCGTTTAACCGTTAACTTCACTCCCGATCTACTGCCGCGTCTTAGCTGGTTTGCTCCAGACAGAGCACATGAGATGGCGCTGGAGAAGTTGTCCACTCTTCGTCACAAATTGGACGCAGCGTTTGATGGCTACCTTCGAGGTGAGCGCTCCATCAGCGAGATCTTCTCTCGACCGGCAGAGTTGATTTTCTACACCGTTGATGTGGCTCGCATACTAGGTAACCTTGAACGCATTCCACGCGGCAAATTTGATATTCAATCGGATATTCCTGTTGGTGCGGGCATCGGCTCATCTGCCGCTCTGCTTGCGGCGCTTTTGAAACTCTTCTCCAAACACGAAGATTTGCCAACCTTGATTGAGCAAGTGCGACACTGTGAACGGTTACAACACGGTCGTGGCAGTTTGATTGATGCGGCTACAGTTACTATGGGTGGTTTGGTCAAAGTCGAGCAAGATCAAGCGAGTCGATTAGGGGAATTACCGGAAATATTTAATCAGGATTGGTATTGGATATTCACTGGAACTCCCGCTACAAGTACCGGTGTCTGTGTCGAGCGTGTCCGCGCCCAGTTTGAGCAGTCGGATATATGGAGCGAGTTTGCTGCGGTGACGAACCGCATCGAAACGGCTCAAACCGATCTCGATCAGCTCTTCTCTGCGATTCAAGATAACCACCGCCTATTAAACCGTATCGGGGTGGTGCCCGCCCGAGTCACCGCATTGATTGAGCAGATCGAGAGGTTAGGCGGTGCGGCTAAAATCGCAGGTGCTGGTGCGGTGTCGGGTGATACCGGTGGGCTTGTGCTGGCGTATCTGCCCAATCAAACACCGGATGCTTTGAAGTTACCGACTTTGATGCGCTGGGGGCGAGTTGAGTCGGATGGTTTGGGTGTCACTCTCGGAGACGATGTATGATCTGTTATTCGGCACCCGGTAACCTGATGTTAATGGGCGAGCATGCCATCTTGCATGGCCAACCTGCTATTGCACTGGCCGTTGGTAACAGGCTGTCTGTCTCTTTGATCCCGCGAGTGGATGAGGTCGTCACTATCGAGTCGGAACTGGGTCGTTATCAGAGCGCTTTGAGTGAGTTAACAGACGATTCAACGTTTAGCTTTATGGTCGCTGCAATTCAGCTGTGTCAGTCGAAGTTAAAACAGGGGTTTGATTTAAAAGTCTCCAGCCAGTTTTCTGACCAAGTTGGTTTGGGTTCATCTGCCGCAGTCACGGCTTCAACCCTTGCTTGTCTGTTAAACTTCTGTGGTGAGCCGGTTACCAATGATCAGGTATTCAAGCTGGCTCTAGAGGCTGTTCACAGGGTTCAATTTGGTCGTGGTTCCGGCACTGATTTGGCCGCTTCAATATGGGGTGGTTTGATCGCCTATGAAATGAACGGTGCCAAGGTTCGTCCACTGAAAGGCACTCCTGACATTGATCTCTTTTATGTCGGTTACAAGATGAAAACGCCTGATGTGATTGCCTTGGTTAATCAGCGAGCTGAGGCCGATCCCGCTATATACGCCTCGATCTATCAATTGATGGGGCAGGTGACTCGCGCAGCAGAAGAGGCGATAGAGTCACAAGAGTGGATCCGAGTAGGGCAATTGATGGATCAATACTCAGGCCTAATGGATGCGCTAGGCGTGTGTGATGCTAATTTGGCAGACCTGCAATTTAGAATGCGTCAGCAGTCTGGTGTTCTGGGTGCTAAGATTTCAGGGTCTGGTTTGGGTGACTCTGTTATCTCGTTAGGTTTGACCAATCCTTCAGAGATCCCTTATCAACATCTGCCCGTCTCGATACACAGTGAAGGTCTGAAACAGGAGTCAATGTGATTACTAAGCAAGAAGTGCTGACTAAAGTGCTACCCGAGTTGGGGGCTGTTTCTGCATCATCGGAACACTTTGCTCCGAGTAACATCGCTCTGTGTAAGTACTGGGGCAAGCGTGATGCTGAGCTTAATTTGCCGATCAACCCATCCCTCTCTGTCTCATTGAATGATTTGGGTTCTAGAACTCGAGTGACGCCAATTGATCAGCCGATTGATGAGGTTTGGTTAAACGGCCAACAGATGCACCAGGATTCACAGTTTGCAGGTCGCGTTAGTCAGTTCATCGATCTCTTTCGTGGTAGCAAGTCCCTTGCTTTCAGAGTGGAGACTCGAAATAACATTCCTACTGCAGCAGGTCTTGCTTCCTCAGCCTCCGGCTTTGCTGCACTGACGTTGGCGCTGAACGATGCACTATCACTGCAGCTTTCCAATGAAGCGCTATCAATGATTGCTCGTATGGGAAGTGGCAGTGCCTGTCGATCCATCTTTAATGGATTTGTAGAGTGGCATATGGGGCATCGCGAAGATGGTTTGGACAGTCATGCTCATCCAATTGATGCGACCTGGGATGATCTTCGAATCGGTCTGGTCAAAGTGGATATCGGCGAGAAGTCCGTTGATAGCCGATCTGGGATGCAGCGCACCAAAGAGACCTCTCACCTTTATAACAGTTGGCCTGCACAAGCGAATGCCGATCTGTCGAAACTGCATCAGGCGATCTCAGATAAGGACTTTACCCTGTTGGGTTCTACTGCGGAGCATAACGCCATGTCGATGCATGCCACCTTTGCTTCGAGCTGGCCTCCGCTAGTCTATTGGCAGCCAGAGTCGTTAGAGGCGATGCACAAGGTATGGCACCTTCGTGAGCAGGGGTTGGAGGTCTATTTCACCATGGATGCAGGCCCTAACTTGAAGCTTCTTTTCCAGAAAGAGTCTTTAACTGACCTATTGACTCACTTCCCTGAACTGGAGGTAGTCACCCCTTTCGGTGTCTAGCGCGGTTATGCCAACCACTGGCTTCCCTCTCACCCGAACCCAGCGCGATGGCCCGCAGGGCATTGAATACACCTTCTGGTTGACTGGGGTGGAGGGTGCTCATGCGGTTACTGTCTCGAATGCAGAGGCGGTCTGTTTTGTGTTTGCCACTGATCAAGCTGCTATTGAGTCCTGTCTGAAAGATATATCGGGTTGGACGCTGCGTCATTTAGAACTGAAATCCCTCTCCTTAAAACCTGTCATGGGTCTCTACTGCCAAAGCCTAAAAGTTTACTGGGAAGTGTTAAAGCGACTCGAGGCGGTGCAGATTGCTCTCATGGAAGAGGATATCAGGCCGGTTGATCGCTATTTGATGGAACGGTTTATTCGCACCGGGGCTGTTCAGGTAGAAAGTGTTAAAGGGCTAGAGTTGCGCCCCTGTGACTTTACACCTGATTTAAAGCTTCTCTCATTAGATATTGAAACAACGTTAAATGCTAATCAGTTGCTCTCGATTGGCTTGCAGCAGGGCGATCAGAGTCTCGTGCTGTTTAATGGTGAGGCGCCCGATCTGACCTGGTGTGAAGGCTGCTCGGATGAGCGAGCTCTGCTTCAGCGTTTTGTCGAGATAGTGGCAGAGTGGGATCCTGATTTGATCGTCGGCTGGAATTTGATTGGCTTTGATTTGCGCGTGCTCGCTCGGCGAGCTAAGGCCAATCGTGTAGGGCTCAAGCTTGGACGCGATAGCAGTGAAATGCAGGTCGATGTTGGTCAAAATGGTCGTTGGTTCAGTCGTATTGCTGGTCGTGTTGCCATCGACGGCATTGAGACTTTAAAAGGGGCCACCTGGCAATTTGATAGTTTCAGCCTGGAGAGTGTCGCTCAGTCACTCTTGGGGCGTGGTAAAGCGATTGATAACCCCTATGATCGTGGCGAGAAGATTCAGCAGCTCTTTAGAGAGGATAAACAAGCATTAGCAACCTATAACATTGAAGATTGTCGATTGGTGTTAGAGATCTTCAAAAAAGCTGAGTTGCTTGAGTATTTGATCGAACGCACTCGTCTTACAGGTTTGGCCTTGGACAAAGTGGGTGGTTCCCAAGCGGCATTCGATAATCTCTATCTGCCTAAGCTGCATCGCGCAGGCTATGTTGCACCTCCTTATGCCTCTGGTCGCAGTGACCTCTCTGTGCCTGGTGGGTTTGTCATGGAGTCTAAACCCGGTCTCTATCGTGATGTGTTAGTGTTCGATTTTAAGAGCCTCTATCCCAGTATCATTCGTACCTTCTCAGTGGACCCTTTAGCACTCGCTCTGGCGGGTGAGGCCTCAGAGGCGTCATTAGTACCGGGCTTTTTTGGTGCGCAGTTCAATTCTGATGTGGCGATTCTTCCCGCGATCATCAAAGAGCTTTGGTTAGCCCGAGATCGAGCTAAGGCGCAAGGTAACTCTGCGTTGTCACAAGCGATCAAAATACAGATGAATGCCTGCTACGGGGTATTAGGGTCCAATGTGTGTCGCTTCTATGATCAGAACCTATCGGGAGCAATTACATTGAGGGGCCATGAGCTCCTGCAAAAAACCGCACAATGGTTTGAATCTGAACAGGGTCATCAGGTGATTTATGGTGATACCGATTCAGTCTTTGTCTGGTTGGGCGATGATTGCCAACAGAGTGATATGGCGCAGTACGGTGCTGAATTGGCAGATCAAGCCAACCAATGGTTACGAGATCACCTTAAACAGCAATACGGTGTAGAGAGTGCACTTGAACTGCAATACGAGAGTCATTTCAAACGCTTTTTGATGCCAACCATGCGTCACTCTGAAAAGGGCACTAAGAAGCGCTATGCGGGTCTAAAGAGATCGGGTAGTGAAGATCAATTGGTCTTTAAAGGGTTGGAGACGGTTCGGTCAGATTGGACACCCTTGGCGAAAAGGTTCCAGACAGAGTTGTTGTCCAGAATATTCAATGACGAGTCTTGGCGCGATCTAGTCGTTGAGACCACTGAGCAACTGCTCAGCGGTAACTCGGATCATCTATTGACCTATCGTCGACGACTAAGACGACCTCTGGATGCCTATCAGGCCAGTAATCCACCGCATGTGAAAGCGGCTAAAAAAATGCAATCATACCTAGAGAAGCAGGGGTTAAACCTGCGTCTAGGGCGAGGCGACCCTATCGAGTACGTCATGACGATTAACGGTCCAGAACCAACCATCTGTCGTAGTTCAATCATTGATTATCAACACTATGTCTCTAAACAGTTAGAGCCGGTCGCTGATACAGTATTACCCTTTCTTGGTGCCAGCTTTAATGATCTGATAGATAAACAGAGAGCGCTTTTCTAGAGAGGTTTTGTGTGAATAAGGTTCCGAGTACACAGCGAAAAATGGCCCGTTTTTCTGCGCATATGACCTGGATTCTTATTCTAGTGATGCTTACCTATGGCTTTAACACCTATCTTGAGCAGCGCGACTATCCCAACTCACAACTATCTTTGGCGAACGGCACCGATCAAGTTCGCCTTATTGCCGATCGAAAAGGGCAGTATCGAGCACCAGGCACCATCAATGGCTACCCCGTCTCTTTTGTGGTTGATACCGGTGCGACCTATGTGTCACTTTCTGATGCCCTGGCCAATGAACTCTCGTTACCCCGTCAGGGCAAAAGCTTTGCGATAACCGCCAATGGACGAGTACCCGTTGATTTAACTCAGTTAGAGGAGGTTAGCTTGGGTGGGCTCTCCATGGGTAACGTACCGGCAATGATTGTACCTGAGCTAGACAGTCAGATGGTTCTGCTAGGAATGAGTTTTCTGAAACACCTGGACCTTGTTCAAAGCGACGGAAAGCTGGAGCTTCGTGTTCCTTAAGAGGTAATGCTTTTGGCTGATTTCGGTTCTTATCTGACGTCGGCTTTCGACCCATTTGAGACACTGGGCTAGGAACGAAAAACGGCACAAAGCAGCCCTTAATTGTACTAGAATCAAATTAATAACGTTTCTAGGAAGTGGTTATGGAATCAAAAACGATGATAGACCTACTTTACACCGCCATTAAAAAACTGCTCTTAATATTTGCAATTCATCTTGCAGTAGTTACAACTGTGCCTGTTTATGCGGAAGATAACCCAGAGCGTAACGAATTCTATGAAGTTTTAGAAAAACCAATGCCTGACTATCTCTTCAATGTCATTGATAAACCAGACTACCGGATGAAGTGGGATAGTTTGTTTGAAGGCGAAGTTGGCGTAGAGAAGTGGTTGGCTGAATACCTGGACAACGGTGCAGTAGAAAATCCGGTTGAGCTCGTCGAGGAAGGCGGTTTCGTTTTTGAAATTTATAGTATATGTGAGCCTCACAACTGTTGGGGCAGCAAATTTGAGTTTGTCGTCTCCCAAACCTGCCCTCTCGCTCATGGATTGCTGACCAGTTTCGACGAAGTTACTCGGCAGTTTGGCGTGAAGCTAACGTTCTATGATGGGGATAAGCCACTGTATGTTCTGACTCAGTTTGCGGACCTATGCAGAGCCAAACTTGAAGAAGATCTGGCTGAGCAGGGTTCATAAAAAGCTTAGCATGGTCTGCAAAGCGTATGTGATCATTATATGACTGCTCTGTGCCGGTAATAGCCCCTCATTGTTACTGGTACATACACTAAACTAGTCCTCCTGAATTACCTACACGACCATACACCTAGCTCTCGCGTTCCCATCCAGGAACCTTTACATACAAGCCCATACACAGAACGTGTTTTGACGTACATGAACGTACAGATAAGTTCATGTCTGGGAGTTCTTGTAACTAGGCGCTTGGGTAGTGAACGGATGGATAATCAAATACCTAGAGATGCTAAATCCGTCCGCTTTAAATTAGGGCTGAGTGGCAATTCACGACCCTAAGCAGTCTCTGAAGTGTGTTAGTAATTTTTTCAGTTAATAGTCAGCTACTGACTATTAAATAATGTTTAAGTGTTATTTATGCTCGTGCCATTTAAATGAAGTTTATCATCACCACATTTTTTGCTTTAGTTTTGCTTGCAGGGTTTGCCCCTTCATTCGCATCTACTACAGTTGATGGTATGTCAATGCACGAGCACTCTGTGGTCCATTCCTTATCTATTGAAAAAGTTAACTGCTGCGACCAGTCTCAGCCAAGCTGTGGTTCTCACTGTGCATCTTCCGTAGGTTTATCTAGTCTCATCCGAAACTATTCGCCATCTATCAGCGAGTATTTTATACCCACTCCACAAACTAAAGCCCCTCAAGCGGGATTTTATCTAGAGTCCACTCGTCCTCCGCGCGTATAACTTCTCTTGAATTGTACAAATTTGGTCGATCTTAAGTGTCGATTAATCACTGTTTTAGGAGTAGTTATGTTTAGATTGTCGTATTCATTATTTGCCATTTTTTTTATCTCGTTTCTTCAACTTCAAACGGCAAGTGCTTCTGATCAAGCAGCTCAAATAGAGCTGTTAGTGGATCAACGCTTAGAGGCTTATCTTAAGAGTGAAGAGTTCGATAAACGAGTAGAAGAATCTATTAATAGATATGTGGCTAAGCAAGCCAATCAGAGAGCTAAAAGAGAACAGGAAGCTCTAGAAAAGATAGCGGCTAATTTAGCTCCAGTTAACCCTGAGAGTGATCATATTCGTGGAGACACAAACGCTCAGTTTTCTTTAATTGAGTATTCCGATTATGAGTGCCCATTCTGTAAACGCTTTCATTCAACAGCGATTGAATTTACAAACAAACATCCAGAGGTTAACTGGGTCTATAGACACTTCCCGTTGGATTTTCATAACCCTGGTGCGCAGACCGAAGCTGAAGCAGCAGAGTGTGCGGGTTATCTAGGTGGAACAAAGGTATTTTGGGCTTACTCAGATGCGATATATGCACGTACTAAATCAAATGGTAAGGGGTTTCCAATTTCAAACCTAACTCCATTAGCAGTAGAGCTTGGAATTGAAAAAAACGCATTTGAACAATGTCTAGCCGATAGACGATTCCAAGAAAAGGTTTTGAGTGATTACAAAAATGGTGTTGCCTCGGGAGTTAGTGGAACACCGGGTAATTTCCTTGTTAACCATGCATCTGGACGGATTATTCCAGTTAGCGGAGCCCAGCCTCTAGAAAAATTGGAGCAGGTCCTAGAACAACTTAAACAGGTTCAGTAATGAAAATATCTAGAAGAAAGTTACTCGCATACAGTGTTTTGGGTTTGGCTGCAAAGCCAGTTCTAGCTGCACTACCTTCTAATGATGGTGTTCGACGTTTTTCTCTTGTGTTGCGTTCAGAACAGAGAAATTGGTTTGATGACATTGAGAACCAAATAAATTTATGGGGGTTTGGCCAAGATCTTCTTCGCTTAAAGCAAGGCGAGCCTGTTGAGATTGAAGTCTGGAATAGCTTACCCGTTCCAAGTACGGTTCATTGGCATGGTTTTCGTATTGAGAATGCTATGGACGGGGTGAGCGGATTAACACAAGCCCCAATTCCGGCTGGGGAGCGCTTTACCTATCGTTTTACACCTACAGATGCAGGTACATTTTGGGCACATTCACACCATAAAACTTATGAACAACTTGCTAGGGGACTGTACTTACCTATTATTGTTGAAGAAAACTCGCCGGTGGACGTTGATCAAGATATTCACTTAGCAATTGATGACTGGCGAATTAATCAGTCAAAACAGCTTGATTTAGAAAGTCTTGGTGCCATGCATGAATGGGCACATGGAGGGCGTTTAGGTAATTTCCTAACGGTTAACAAACAGGTACGTCCAAGCTATATCGTTAAAGCCGGCTCCAGAGTTAGGTTGCGACTGCTTAACACAGCCAATGCTCGCATCTTTGCTGTTAATGTTCCTGTTAAAGCTACATGGATTTTAGCTAAAGACGGCCAGCCTTTAGTTACTCCAAAACCTCTAGATGAATCCCTACTTCTTGCTCCCGCAGAGAGGTATGACTTGGCTATCGATATTCCACAAAATGCCAGCGGTAGCATTGCTATTCAAATGCCAACCGATTCAGGACCCATAGATATGGCTTTGCTGGATGTTGTTGGAACCGTTCAAAATGTTAGGGACTATCCACCAATCACTCTACCCTCAAATCCCATCGATGAAGTTAGTTTTATTAATAAGCCTAAAATCTCGGCGGTATTAGATATGCAGGGAGGGGCCATGGGATCGCTGAGACAAGCTATCTATGATGGGAAAAATATGAGCATGCAGGAACTGATTAGCCATAATCAGATCTGGGCTTTTAATGGAGTGGCTAATCGCCCTATAGAGCCGTTGTTAGAGGTCCGTTCCGGTGATTTAGTTGAAATAGATATTAGAAACAACACTGCTTGGGCTCATAGCATGCATCTCCATGGTCATCATTTTAAGGCTGAATCACCTAGGTATAGTTCTGGTATTTGGCATGACACATTGCTTATGGATAGCAAAGAGAATGCAAAAATAAGGTTTGTTGCAGGCAAGCCGGGGAGTTGGTTGTTGCACTGTCACATGATAGAACATCAAGCCGCCGGCATGGTTAGCTGGATAAAAGTGGTTAGTTAATCATGGAAGCTCTAAATCAACTCGGTTTATTGGCAGCTTTTACAGGCGGGCTTATATCCTTTTTATCTCCATGTACGTTGCCATTAGTACCTGGGTACTTATCTTTTGTTGCAGGGGCAAATAACAAATCATCTACAGAGCATCACTGGCCTCATATGCTTCTGAGTTTATTTTTTGTTATGGGTTTCTCAATCGTATTTGTATCTTTGGGTGCAAGTACTAGTTTCTTAGGAATGCTTTTAACTGAATATCGTTATGAGGCTAACATTGTTGGAGGAGGCCTCGTAATAATCTTTGGCCTATTTATGGCAGGTGTCCTCAAGATAAATTGGTTATATCGTGACTTAAGAATCCATCCAGCTATTCGTTCAAGTAATCCAACAACTGCTTTTCTTTTAGGAATCTCGTTTGCATTGGGATGGACCCCATGTATTGGGCCAATATTAGCTGTGATTTTGACGTTGAGCTCTATTAACGCTGATCCTCAGGCAGCGGTCCTTCTTTTAACTTTTTATGCATTAGGGTTGGCAATTCCATTTTTGTTGGTTGCAATGTTTATGGGGGCGTTCAAAAAGCGGATGACGAAATTAAGTCGATTTAGCCGTCAGCTTCATGTCACTGCTGGTATCACTATGGTCATTATGGGTATTGCTATGGTGACAGGGCGATTAACACTTTTTGCTGTTTGGATGATGGATGCTTTCCCAGTGTTAGATACGTTGGGATAAAAGAGAAACTCATTAATTTCTTAGGTGAGAATTGGAAGTAGGTTTATGAAAGTAAAATATTACATAAAAAGTCTTTTTTTAGTTTTTATAGCTAGCGCAGCCGTTACCGCAAAGGCTGATCATCGGGAGGGGCACGTTGACGTTCAAGTGGGCGAGTTATCCCAACGTGCGGCCTATGGGCAGCAAGTATTTAACGAGACTTGTGCAGCATGTCATGGAAATAATGGGGCAGGAACATTAAAGGGACCTCCATTAATCCATGATATTTATAATCCAGGACACCACTCAAATCAGGCAATTATTAGTGCGATCAAAAATGGCGTTAGACAGCATCACTGGCCCTACGGTGATATGCCTGCTCAAGAAAAAATCGGATTTGCAAAAACCATGGCTGTGATCGAATTTATTCGCGAGGTTCAGGTTCAAAATGGCGTGGAGCGCCGGGCACACAATATGTAATGGGCGGGTACATCCAAACTAAATCAGGAGAAAAGAGATGAAACGATTGAAACTGGGGCTTCTAAGCTCAGTTCTGGGGCTATCTACCAACGTTTTCGCGCATGGCGTTATGCATGAAACCGTTCCCGCCAATGGCGCGTCAATGTCGGAACCGACAGATCGCGTTGAGCTGACCTTCAAGAATCCTACGAAGCTGATCAGTATCAAGGTACTCGATTCAGAAGAGAATTCTGTACCGGTTAATTTTGAGCGTTCTACGGAAGCTGGGACTCACTTTGAGTCGATGTTTCAAGCGCTACAACCCGGTAGTTATACCGTTCAATGGAAAGCCATGGGCGAGGATGGTCATATGATGAAGGGAGATTTTGGATTTATGCAGGAGTAACTCTACAAAGTAGGGCGGCCATAAGAAAGCGAGTAAAGGGAGTTAACGTATGGAATTGAGTGTCTGGGACGGTCTTGTTGTTGGTACACGCTGGTTACTTTATCTGGGCGCTGCGGCCGCGATTGGCGGTACAGCCAGTCTGTGGCTGATGCAGCAGCAGGCTTTGCTTAAACCGGCGCTGATGCGTTACTCCCTGATAGCGACACTGTTAGCGGTCAGTGCCGCGATTCTTCATTTTCTGGTCCGGGTGGGCGAGGCCTATGACGAAGGGTTAAGCGGGATGTTCGATCCCGATATGATCGGATTTCTGTGGGAGTCGCCGCTGGGCGAAGCACTGTTTCTGAGAAGCATCGGTTTGTTAATGCTTCTTGTGGGTCTTCTGTTTCTCGCATTAGTTCGCAGTAAAAGCCGTGAGCAACGTATTGAGCTCGGATTGATTGAGGGGCTCTTTGTGCTGGCCGGTATGGGCCTTATGGCGTTGTCTTTCAGTGAGGCAGGGCATGCAGTTGAACAGCCGCTGTTATTTCAAAGTGTTCTGACAATCCATGTTGTTTTGACCGCCTGGTGGATGGGTTCGCTCTTTCCACTCTGGTTGGCCTGTCATCACCTTGAATTTAGCGAAGCCTACCGGTTGCTTGATCGGTTCGGTCAATTAGCGGTAACGGCCGTACTGGTGCTGTTTGCTGGTGGCGTGTATATGAGCTACCAGTTGACCGGTTGGTCGAATCTTTTTACCAGCGATTATGGCATTTTACTTCTGGTTAAAGTCGCTCTGGTAGGGGTAATTCTGTCGCTGGCCGCGATTCATAAATTGGTGTTGGTACCCCGGCTTCAACACACCCAGGATGCGGGTGTATTGAAGCGTTCTATCTTTCTGGAAAAGATCATCGGGGCATCAATCTTTGCAATAACAACTGTTTTAACCACCTTAGTGGGACCGGTTCACTGATGCATCCGTGATAGCTCAGACGATCATTTATCTTTGAAAATCTGGGTGTGCCGTTGTGCTATCTCCTGAGGCCACTGGGCTTTGATATACGCCAAAACCGACCAGATTTGGTCATCGGTCAGCTTTCCGGCGAAAGCTGGCATCTTTGACTTATAATCCGCACCGGCGATCGACTGCACACCCTCTTTGGTTAACTGGAACAGAAGCGCATCGTCGTGATGCCAGGTGTGTCCCGTTTCGTCGTGCGGTGGTGCTGGCAGATAGTCATTCTCGTCACGCTTCTGCCAATCTGCCTCTCCCCTCAGATCGGCACCGTGGCAACTGGCACACTCGTTTTGATAAATCGTTTTACCTGCACTCACAGCTTTGGCATCAGTGTAGGGAATTTTGCCCTGAGCACTGTTCGTCAGAAGGAATGCAGCGGTGGTTCCTAACACCACTACAACGGCTGCTAGCCCAATTTTTGTTCCATTGTTCATAATTCACCAGATAGCATCTTTACTGACTTCTTTAGTGCTTATAAGTGTATTTATAGGGGCTCTGATTATCTGAAACAACAACCTCAGAGCCCAAGAAGTAGAGGTTACTTACTGTGATTCATCATTGTATCTTTGCCACCAGCTGGCATCTCTTCAATATTCATCATCTCTTCGTCAAGCTTCATGCCGTTAGCACGCATATTATTACCCATACCTGACTCTCGCATCATATCCATATTTTGTTTCATCATATCGATATGTTGAGCCATCATTTCATGCATCTTCTCCATTTGAGTCATCATTTCGTCGCAGTGTTCCGGATCCATCATTTCGCTTGATTGATCCATCGAGGCTGGATTGGCTTCACTCCCCTTGTGATGATCCTCATTGGCGAATGTTAATGAAGTGGCTGAAACTGCGAAGACGAACGCTGGAATGGTGATTAGTTTTCTCATGATAATTTTCCTCTAAGGTAGTTACTTAAAATTTAAAACGTTTTGCTATCTTGGTTGTCAACCGAACTCTTATGAGAGTGGTTGTGTCCGCGATGCATAAACAGATGCATTAGCGGGCAGAGTAAAAAAATTAGAAAGGGTAAATACTCAATCAGGTGTGTTTGATGTTCGCTAAACAAATAGTAGCCACCGATCGCCGCGATCGTGATGAGTAGCCATTTATTTATGCTCAGCCCCATGCAGCAGAACTTCTTATTCATCATTACCTCCTTGACCTATCAGACTATTCAACCGTGATATCCCCGCGGTACATCTGCATCTGACAATGAAACGCGTAGTTACCCGCAGGGCTCGCCGGAATATGGATCGCTTTTACCTTGTTTATCGGTAGCGATTCGCTAATGGCGAGGTCTGGTACCAGCAGCATTTCAGAGCAGGGCGCTTTATCTTCGCGCAAAAAATTGAGCGTTACAGGTTTGCCTGCCGGTATCTTGATATGTGCGGGTGTATACACACCGTCAGCGACTTTTATGGTCTGCTTCTCTGACGCAACCGAGGCTACAGGCTTGTAGAGCCAGAACCACCAAATAATCAGCCCGATTAGTACTAGGCCTGCTATGTTAATGAGTATCATCGGTTACTCCTCCCCAGCGCTTTAGCGCCTAAAAATTAATGCTGCTGCGCTTTAAACAGGCGCAATCGATTGGCATTGGTGACGACCGTTAGAGACGAAAAGGCCATCGCGCCACCGGCTATAATTGGACTGAGTAGTACGCCAAAGATTGGGTACAGCAGGCCCGCAGCGATCGGTATGCCCGCAACGTTGTAGATAAATGCGCCCACCAGATTCTGTTTAATGTTCTGCAAGGTCGCCTTGCTGACTGCAACGGCATCGGCCAGTCCGTGAAGTGAACCGCGCATTAGGGTGATATCCGCGCTCTCGATCGCAATATCCGTACCGGTGCCGATCGCAAAGCCCACGTTAGCCTTAGCAAGCGCCGGTGCATCGTTAATACCATCCCCCGTCATGCCGACAATCTCACCCGCCATTTGCAGTGCTTCGATATGGGCAAGCTTATCCTCAGGCATCACTTCGGCATGATATTCATCGATACCCACCTGGGCGGCTACGGCTTTAGCCGTTGCACTGTTATCACCGGTTAGCATAATGACCCTCATGCCCTGAGCTTGCAGGCGCTGAATGGCCAGTTTGGAATCAGCTTTGATAGGATCAGCGACGGCAACAATTCCCGCGAACTGATTGTCGATTGCAATAAACATCGGCGTTTTCGCCTGACTGGCCAGGCGCTGGGCTTCATCGACCTGAGCACTGACGTCGATCTCGTTATGCTTCATAAATGATGCGTTACCCAGTAACACCGTTTTCCCACTGACTTTGCCAGAGACGCCCTGACCGGAGTGCGCGTGAAAATCTGTGACTTTCTCCAGGCTCAGGCTTTGCGCTTTTGCTGCTTCGACAATCGCTTCTGCCAGTGGATGCTCTGAACCAGTCTCAAGGCTGGCGACCAGCGCTAACAGATCTGCTTTGTCGAGGTCCGTTAACGGTAAAATATCGGTCACAGCTGGCTTTCCTTCAGTGATAGTGCCGGTTTTATCAAGGACCATCGCCGTGATCTGAGAGGCGGTTTGCAGCGCTTCCCCGTTGCGGATCAGTACACCCGCCTCAGCCGCTTTACCCATCCCAACCATGACGGACATCGGTGTTGCCAGCCCAAGCGCACAGGGACAGGCGATAATCAGTACGGTTGTCGCTGAGATAATCGCGAAGGCAATGGTGGGTTCGGGTCCAAAGTTGGCCCAGATCAGCGCGCTGACGATGGCGATGATCATAATCGCGGGTACAAAGTACTCGCTGATCTTATCGGCAAGGCGTCCAATCGGCGGTTTGGAGTTCTGTGCCTTTTTAACTGAAGCGATAATCTGTGACAGTGCCGTGTTCTTGCCCACACGCGTCGCTTCATAGAGTAGCGATCCACTCTTGTTTAGCGTGCCGGCAATGATCTCATCACCGATCTCTTTGACGACTGGAATAGGTTCACCAGTCAGCATCGATTCATCAATTGAAGAATGCCCTTCGACAACGCGGCCATCGACGGCAATCTTTTCGCCTGGGCGAACGCGTAGCTTGTCGCCCATAACGACATCATCGATAGGGAGATCTACCTCTTCATCACCACGGAGGACACGGGCTGTTTTTGGTTGCAGGCCGATTAACCGCTTTATCGCTTCCGAGGTGCGTCCACGCGCTTTAACTTCCAGTGCCAGACCCAGATTGATTAGACCAATGATCATCGTTGTCGCTTCAAAGTAGATGTGTCGTGCCATTTCTGGGAAAAGCGAGGGTGCTGTCACTACCGCAAACGAGTAGAGCCAGGCGGCTCCTGTTCCGAGCGCGATCAAAGTATCCATATTGGCTGAGTGGGTTCGAAACGCCTTCCAGGCTCCGATATAGAAACCACGACCGGCGAGTACCATAGTTGCCAGCGTAACCAGGCCGATAATGCCCCAAACGAGTCTCTCCGTGCTGGTGGTGACAGACATTTCACCGATGAATAGTCCATAGATCATCAGCGGTACACCGATGCTCAAGGAGACCACGACGTTGCGCATCAGCTGCCGGTAATACTGTGCGTCAGCGGCTTCTTTCTCCGCCAAGCTGTCAGCTTCGGACTCGTTTTCGGATTCTTTTGCACCGTACCCTGCCTGAGTAACCGCAACTATCAGCGTATCAGACTCTACGTCGCCTTCAATCGTCGCGGTGCGATCAGCAAAGTTCATTTCAGCCGAAGTCACCCCGGGTACTGCTTTCAACGATTTCTCGATTTTAGCGACGCATCCAGCGCAACTGGCACCTTGAATATCCAGAATAATTGGATGCTTCGCGACCTTAATGCTGTTCATGAGCTTCATCCTCTGTAAACGTTTCAATGAGGTGGCAAATAGACTCGTTGGTAGGACACTGGTCTTCCATTTCGTTCCAGGTTTTAGCGGCTGCAATCATGCGGTTTCTTAGCGCGACCATGTCACGGAACCTGGCTTCAGTCTCTTCCAGACGCTGGTTGATAATGTCCCTAACCAAACCACAGGCCGAATGCTGATTATCCGTCCGCGCGAATATCTCTCTAACATCATCGATACTGAATCCCAGGCTACGCGCTGCCAGGATGAACTTGAGCCGGTTGATGTCCGATGGACAAAAAAGCTTGTACCCGTTGTCTGGATTGATCTGAGGTTTCAGCAGACCAGCGCGAGAGTAAAACCGCACGGTATCGGGCGTGATAGACAGTAGCTTTGCAACTTCATTTACCTGCATGAAAGACTCCATTTTATTTCTCGACTCACAAAACTGGATCAATGTCCTGGTGGCGGTTTACTACAGCAGTGAGGCACATGCTTGGCATTATCGCGAACGTTCTGGTCGATTTGTCGATCCCACCCCAGCTTATATTGGTTCCACCAGCCTTTTTTTGGTTCGACGCTGTGTTGTTTAAGTACCTGTAGGATGGAATCTATACTTGTGATGGATGCATCATATGACACTTGCATCCGCTCACGTGTCGAGTCAAACCCCACAGTATCGATACCTCTTATCAGTTGGATCTCAGCGGTAAGTTCCTCCAGATTTTGTTCCTTCAGACCACTGAGCTTTAGTTTGCGTTTAACCAAAAATGCTTCGTTAATACCAATTTTATGCGTATCCATATCGCCTCCCTTAATCTGACTCGAAGTCACTGAGTACACGTTTACGCTTCGCATATTCCTCTTCATCAATCTCGCCGCGAGCGTAGCGTTCATCGAGAATCCGGCGGGCATTATTGGATTCTTTGGGTCCAGTTCGAACAGATTTGACGGCCAGTACGATGATAAAAATGAGAATGCCCCAGAACACTAGCATTCCGAAACCACCAAACATTCCAAATCCCCAGGCCATAGGGTGGTAATCACCGTCGGGGTCTGCGACCGCAATTCCGCTGAGGAGCATTGACGTTGCTGCGTATAGCCTTAATCTTTTATCCATAAGTCGTTCTCCTGCTTGCGCATTACTATAGGAAATAGTCGATATAATCTTAGCTTAAACCTGTGAGTCGCTCATAGGTCAAGGATTGAAGACGAAAAAGTTGGAAATCCATATGAACGAGCGGTATCAAAACCGTGTGTATGAGGAACTCTCATGGACAGTGGACAGATCTTTCGTTGAATGGGATCGAAAGTTTGGTGATGAAACAAGCTCGAATAGTTTTACCTGCGAGAGTCTCAAAACTCGTAAATCGCTAGTTCCCTGTTTATCTTGTAGCTTTTCGAAAGTCTGCTTTTGAGTGCTTGTCCCAGTCGTGTTAGGGCGGCTATGTGCCGATTTCAGCCGCTCATTTAATGAGAAAATTTATTACAGAGTCAGTGTTTAAGCCTACCAAGGAGAGTATAGCGAGAAGCTAATTCGCTTGGTTAATTACTTCTGTTTGGTTTCTGAGTCATTCTGATAGTAGCTATCTTCATAGTACCTCCCCTTGATGGCTAGTACCTTCTCTAACCAACGGTTGTAGTGTTTCCATATGAAGAAGCCAGGTGTCATCACTACCATAATTGCGACCATTAAACCTGCGCCTTTGTGAGATTCTGGGAACTGTTCCGTAATCAGGCTGAATAATGAAAGTCGCTCTGCAACTAGATACCAGCAGCCCAAGCCAATCAAGCCAACGGCTATTCCAATGTGGTGAAGTTTTTTATTGTCGAGCATGTTTTTCAGAACCCCAAAGATACGCTGTGCTGAGAATAGAGGTTTCATCGGCGATTTTAAATGTTAATCGCGAAATACTCCCTGAATTAGGTTCACTCAAGCGGTCAGAATTGTTAACTTATGCTTCAATTCATTATCTAGGAAATCGCCAGTCGATGTTCAATCCCTTTTCTCTTTTTGTTGGCTGGCGCTACACCCGAGCAAACCGCTCAAACCACTTCATATCCTTTATCAGCTTAGTTTCGACGCTCGGACTGATGCTCGGTGTGGCTGCATTGATTCTAGTACTGAGTGTCATGAACGGTTTTGATCGTGAGCTGAAAGAGCGGATACTTGGTATGGTTCCACAGGCTACCATCAATGGATACAACGCTCCGTTAGATAATTGGCAACCACTACGTGAAACGCTTCTGACTGCGCCTGACGTCGAAGGGGTGGCACCCTTTGTTCAGGCTCAAGGGATGCTGACCGCTTCCGGTCGTGTTCAGCCTGTATTGGTATCAGGTATTGATCCAAAGCTGGAAGAGAGTGTTTCGATAGCCGCCGGTCAGATGACCTTAGGTGATCTAAACTCCCTGCATGCAGGAGAGTATCAGATTGTCTTAGGTGAGCTTCTGGCTAAGTTTTTGGGCGTATCGATGGGGGATAAGGTCAACCTGGTGTTGCCTGAAGCGTCGGTGAGTGTGGCCGGTGTGATTCCCCGCCTAAAGCGTTTTACTGTGTCCGGTATTTTCTCAGTCGGTGCTGAGTTGGATGCCAATTTAGCCTATGTTCATCTACAGGATGCAGCCCGTTTGAAACGAATTAAGGGTGACGCCGTTGAAGGGCTTAGGATTAAATTCAATGACCTGTTCAGTGCGCCTACTCGAGTCTATGAACTGGCTAGAGAGTTGAATCATCCTGTCTACACCTCTGACTGGACTCGAACCCATGGCAATCTATTTCAAGCAATTCAGTTAGAGAAACGAATGATCGGACTGCTGCTGTTCCTGATCGTCTTTGTTGCCGGTTTTAACATTGTCTCGACGCTGGTGATGGTGGTTACCGATAAGCGCTCCGACATCGCAATATTGCGTACTCTAGGCGCGAAGCCAGGGGTGATATTGAGGATCTTTATGATTCAAGGTTCCCTTATAGGATTACTAGGGACTCTGCTGGGGGCTATTTTAGGCATTACGTTAGCGCTGACGGTCTCTGATCTGGTGGCTTGGATAGAGTCGGTGTTAGGCATTCAATTCCTCTCTTCGGAGGTCTACTTCATCAGTTATCTACCCTCTGAGCTTCAATTAGGAGATGTGTCGCTGGTGATTGGCGTGACTCTCACGATGAGCTTCCTAGCTACGCTCTATCCTGCTTGGCGAGCGGCTAAGGTCGAACCTGCGGAGGCGCTTCGTTATGAGTAATGTCTTGGTTGCAAACCAACTATGCCGCTCTTTTGATGAAGCTGAGCGTCAGTTGATCATCATTAATGATCTGAATCTATCTGTGGCTGCCGGAGAGCGTGTGGCCATCATCGGCTCCTCAGGTAGTGGTAAGAGTACGCTACTCAACCTATTGGCAGGGCTGGATACACCTACCGCTGGTGAGGTGGTTATCGCAGGTGAATCGATCAGTCAGCTTTCCGAGAATCGCCGCGCTGAACTTCGTAACTCGCAACTTGGTTTTGTCTTTCAGTTTCACCACCTGCTGCCGGAGTTTTCTGCGTTAGAGAATATCGCCATACCTCAACTCTTGGGCGGTGTGTCTGTTGACGCCGCTCAGCAGCGTGCAGCTTATCTTCTAGATCAGGTCGGTCTCTCGTCACGAGCACAACATAAACCCGCTAAGTTGAGTGGGGGAGAGCGTCAACGTGTCGCGATTGCCCGTGCTCTGGCAAACACGCCCGCTTGTGTTTTGATGGATGAACCGACCGGTAATCTTGATCCTCATACCGCTGAAGATGTTGAGCAGTATCTACTGAAACTCAATCAGGAGCAGGGGGTGGCACAGATTGTCGTCACTCATGATCATGACCTGGCAAAACGTATGGATCGTGTTCTTGAGTTGAAAGAGGGGGGTTTAGTTGAGGTGTTTGCTAGCACGAGCCTTTAGTAAACGTTTCTGCCAACGGCGTCGCACTTGCCAAATCCACAAGCGGTTGATGGTTAGATAACTGATCCCAGAAAATAGCACTCCACAGATAAGAGAGCCCGTCAGTAGGGGCCACCAGATCGTTGCCAGCTCTGAATGGATGGTGTGTAACTCCCAGCTGATTTTGACCGGCGGCGTTCCTAAAATCCACGCCCCAATTTTATAGGTCGTATAAAAAATAGGTGGCATGGTGATAGGGTTGGTTAACCAAACTAGCCCGATCGAAATGGGTAGGTTTGAGCCAATCCAGAGTGCCAAAAAAGCGGCCACAAGCATCTGACCAGGAATGGGAAGAAAAGCACAGAAAATACCCACCAAAAACGCTTTGGCGGCGGACTTTCGAGTCAAATGGAATAGGTCTGGGTTGTGAAGATGTTCACCAAGCCATTTAAGATGCTTATGACTTTTTAAAGCATCCTGTTTCGGCATGTAACGCTTTAAAAGCTTACGTGGCATCCCTGAACGACCTATCAAATTATTTGGAAGTCAGATTATGCCCTTCGATTATTAATAAACCAACCTGCTATTACTGAAACTTCTGCTAGATTGAATAAATAATTTGGCTTGGATCAAGGATGATCAGTTTTCTTTTAGCAGTGCTTGGGCACGCCTACCTCCCATCTGTCAGTTGGGGATCCTATTTTCTTATTATCTTAACCCTAGGAACGCTTGGCCTTTGGTGGAGCTCTCCTACACTTAGATCTCATCTGCTGTTTGCTCTATTCGGTTTTATGGTGGCCCAGTGGCACGCAGTTGATGGGCTCTCTAAAACCTTACCAATAAGCGTTGTGCCAGATGAGTTTGAGATTGAAGGACAGGTCATCAACTTGCAGCCTCAGGCTCCTGAGGGCTTTCAATCACTGATGTTGGATATAGAGAGTGCGCCTGTTCAGTTGATGGGAATCGAGCGTGTGCGACTGGGGCTATACGACTCTGAGGTGAGAATAGCGGCTGGCGATCGCATTAAAGTGCTGGCCAAGGTGGGTCCACTGAATGCCTACCAAAATGAGTTTAGTCCGGATCGACGCAGAAAAGAGTTTGCGCAGGGGATTGGTGGGTCAGGGTATGTCAAACAGCTGATAAAACATGAGCAGCACAGTTCCATTCGGCAACGGGTACATGATTGGCTGAATCATAATATGAGCCAGTCGGCATCCGCTCTGATGTCCGCCCTTGTTTTGGGTTACAGGGGGGATCTAGATGACAGTCAGTGGGAGCTTCTTAGGGTCAGTGGTACCGTCCATTTAGCGGTTGTTAGCGGATTACATCTAGGGGTGATGTGTCTAACAGGCCTTCTATTGGGTAGGTTGGTTGTGGTGTCGATCCAGTACTTGGGTCCTAGGCCTGCCTCGATAATACAAACCCTCCCCGTTTTATGTGCGATCAGTTTAGCCTCTTTTTATCTCTGGTTTGGTGGCTTTGGTGTGCCTTTGCAGAGGGCTTGGATCATGGCGATCTGCTTGTTGCTGCCACAGTTGTTCGCACGGCGAATAGACCCCATGAAACGGCTTAAAATCGCACTCTTTTTGGTTCTGGTCTATGAGCCACTATCAATTTTAGAGATTGGTTTTTGGCTCTCGTTTAGTCTGGTAGGGTTGTTGATTCAGTTCGCCAAGTGGCGCAATGGCCACTCAAGGCTGATAAAGATCTTCTCAGTACAGCTCTTTTTAACCCTATCCATGTTGCCAATTCTGCTCTTTGGTTTAGGACAGTTTAACTTGGGCGGTGCACTGTCCAACCTTTGGGCAATCCCCTATGTCTCACTCTTTGTTGCGCTGTTACCCCTAACGTTAGCACTGGTTGTAGTCTTTGAGCCGATCTTAGCATTCTATGAATTTTGGGCTTCAGGGTTTTGGCATGGACTCTCTTTTCATTCAGTGATCGGTCTGCATGCTCAGTGGCAAACTCCCGAGATGTTTGGGTTCTTTGTGGGCTTGGTTGCTTTGGTATTACTGTTTCTTCCTGGACGCCTCAGAGTGATGAGTCTACTGCTTCTGCTGCCGTTGCTAATTCCCAAACAGAATCGGCCCGATGCGAGTGAGTATGTCGTTCGTCTTCTGGACGTGGGGCAGGGGCTGTCAATATTGATTGAGACCCGGGAAGGAGTGACGGTCTATGATTTGGCGGCTAAAAGTCGAAGTGGTTGGGTCGCAGCCCAAGCCACGCTGTTTCCAACTCTCAGAGCACTGGGCTATAGAGAGTTAGACCTGATTGTTAGTCATTCAGACGTTGACCACAGTGGAGGCTTAGAGAGAACCTTGGAGCAGTTTTCAGTACCACGATTCTATTCAGGCCAGCCCTCTTTAACGGGAGGCGCTGCCTGTGCATCACAAAACTGGAAAAAGGGGGAAGTTCGTTTTCAGCTCTATTCCCTTCAGAACCAGCAATCCGATAATGATCAAAGTTGTGTTCTGCACATCGAAAATGGTCGTTGCTCAATATTGATTGCAGGAGATATGTCCAGCCGTGCAGAAATCGAGTTGCTCAATCAGCAGCGATTAGCCCCCGTGACTTGGTTGGTCTTATCCCACCACGGTAGCCATAGCTCCTCCTCAGGTGTCTGGTTGGATCAACTTTTGCCGGAGGCTGCGATCGCATCGAGAGGCAAGCACAATCGTTTTGGGCATCCTAATGAATCTGTAAAACAGCGTTTGGCCGATCGAGGCATCACCCTTTTGGATACAGCGGAGCAGGGTGAAATAGTATTAACAGCGACCCAAGATCAGTGTCTAAGTGACTCTTTTGCAAACTTATATCCACGTTATTGGCGAACTCATTAATGCTGCGATACTATGGGTTTTTTATAGGCCGTCTAGGCTAGTCAATCTGTCTTTTTGAGGTTTTTCGTTGTTAGAGTTAATTTCCGCCGGTGGTTGGTTGATGCTGCCGATTTTAGCCTGTTCAATTCTTGCACTTGCTATCACGGTTGAGCGTTTAATGGCCCTGAGGGCTGATAGGATTTTGCCACCGGGTCTTCTAGCCGATGTCTGGGGGCTCTATAAAGGTGGGCAGCTGACTAACGAGCGTCTTAAAGAGATAAGAGAGGCGAGTGCATTAGGATCACTGATTGTCGCCGGATTGAGTAACGCAGGCTCAGGTCGCGATGTAATGAAAGAGTCCATTACCGATGCCGCCAGTGACGCCATCCATCAGATGGAGAGATTTTTGAACGCTCTGGGGACTGTCGCAGTCATTACCCCTCTGTTGGGTCTGTTAGGGACTGTGATCGGCATGATTAAAGTCTTCTCCCAGATCATGATTTCCGGCACGGGTAACGCCAACCTTTTGGCCGGGGGTATCTCTGAAGCCCTGATCACAACAGCAGCCGGTTTGACGGTTGCCATCCCTGCGTTGGTAGCGCACCGCTTCTTGCAACGTCGTGTATCGACGCTGGTGTTGGCAATGGAGCAGGAGTCGGTCAAGTTGGTCGATATTATCCATGGTGATCGCAAAGTGGATCTGAAATAGGGCGCTCTGTGAATTTTCCAAGACCTCAATCGGAAGAGATATCCATCAACCTAACTCCATTGATTGATGTGGTCTTCCTGCTACTGATCTTTTTTATGGTGTCGACCACCTTTACTAAAGAGACCCAGCTTAAAGTGGATCTCCCTCAAGCAACGACAGACCAGGTGGCTCAGGTCGATATGCTTGAAATTATTATCAAGGCTGATGGTAGCTTCGCAATCAACGATAAAGCATTGGTCAATGCGCAGTCTAAAACCCTCAGGGCAGCACTTTTAAAAGAGAGTGGTGGTGATCTTACAACCCCTCTAAAGATTTCCGCCGATGCATCGACTCCTCACCAAGCGGTCATTACCACCATGGATGTAGCAGCAAACTTGGGGTTTTCTCAATTGAGTCTTACGACCAGAGAGATCGACTAAGTTGATTGAGAAAGCTTGGTATCAGAAAGCAGGCTGGCTAGTTCTACTGCGTCCCTTATCACTGCTATATGGTTTCATCTCTAGACGCCGCCGTGCTCGTCTGACCGAACAGGCGGTCACAATGGATGTGCCGGTTGTCGTGGTCGGTAATATCAGTGTCGGTGGTACGGGTAAAACACCCCTCTTAATCTATTTGGTGACCCTGGCTAAATCCTTGGGGTTCAACCCTGGTGTGGTCAGTCGTGGATACGGTGGTCAGGCAACAAGTTATCCTATGCAGGTTTCTAACCAGACCTCGCCAGAGGTGGTTGGGGATGAACCGCAGATGATCTTTGAAAAGACAGGAGTGCCAGTCGTTGTTGATCCGAATCGAGTCTCTGCCTGCCAGCATCTAATTGACCAACACCCGGTCGATATCATCTTCAGTGATGATGGTCTGCAGCATTATCAAATGGGGCGTCAGTTCGAAATTGCGGTGATCGACTCTGTGCGAGGGTTAGGTAACCAACAGTTGATGCCGGAAGGGCCTTTAAGAGAAGAGCTGTCGCGCTTAAATGAAGTTGATCTGGTTGTGTTGAATGGTGAGGGCTCCTTTAGCTATCCGGGTGCGCTCTCCTATCGTCTACGTCCTACTGCGTTTAGACACCTAGCATCGGGTGAACAAAAAGCGCTTCAGATTGATGAGCTAGGTAGCAAAACAGTCTATGCATTGGCCGGTATCGGTAACCCTTCACGGTTTTTTGATACCCTAATGGGGCTGGGCTTAGAGCTTAAAACCATCCCTTTAAGAGATCACGCACCGATTACTAAAGAGCTGCTCGATCAATACCGCTCATTGCCATTGGTGATGACCGATAAAGATGCAGTAAAATGTCACTCTATCGCCCCAGATAATTGTTGGGCGCTTTCAGTAGAGGCGGAATTTGCACCCAAAGAGACGGAGCATTTGGCCCGATTACTGAAACGTGTTGTTAACCCTAACGGAGAATAAAATGGATCCTAAACTACTCGATATCCTTGTTTGCCCTGTCAGCAAAGCCCCATTGGAGTGGGATAAGGAGAGTAATGAGCTAGTCTGTCGCACCAGTGGTTTAGCCTATCCTATCCGTGATGGTATTCCTGTGATGCTTGAGAGCGAAGCTCGCACTTTAACCAGTGAAGAGCGCCTTCCGGAGTAAGCTTGATGAGTTTCACTGTTGTTATTCCGGCGCGCTATGCATCTACCCGTTTCCCAGGTAAACCTTTGGTTGAGCTGGCCGGTAAAACGATGGTGCAACACGTCTATGAACGGTCACTTGAGAGTGGTGCTAGTCGTGTCATTGTCGCAACCGATGACCCAAGAATTGAGGCGGTAGCCAAAGGTTTTGGTGCAGAGGTCTGTATGACCTCTGCGGATCATCCTTCAGGCACTGATAGACTCCAAGAGGTCGTTAATAAGATTGGTTTGGCGGATCATGAAATTGTCGTCAATGTTCAGGGTGATGAGCCTCTAATTCCAGCAAAGCTGATCGATCAAGTCGCCGATAACCTTGCGGCACATCAAGATGCAGGCATCTCAACATTAGCCGAGCCTATCGAGACGAAAACCGATCTTTTGAATCCAAATGTGGTCAAGGTTGTGACGGATATTCGCGGCATGGCGCTCTATTTTTCGCGAGCTCCGATCGCTTGGCCGCGAGATATGATGACCAATGATGAGCTGCCTGAGACTCTGCCTTCTCTATTTGCTTGGCGCCGTCATATTGGTATCTACGCCTACCGTGTAGGCTTTCTTAATGCATATGTTCAATGGTCACCTGCACCTATTGAAAAGACTGAATCCCTTGAGCAATTGCGTGCTCTATTCAATGGTGTTTCGATTCATGTAGCCAATGCCGTCGAAGCTCCTCCAGCGGGTGTTGATACCCCTGAAGACCTTGAAAGGCTTAAACGGATAATGGAAGGCCAGTAGGTCGGTTGCAGTAATAAGAGTGTCGTGTGCAATGATAAGAGTGTTGTTTGTCTGTTTAGGTAATATCTGCCGCTCCCCATCAGCCGATGCTATTTTTCGAAAAAAATTGGATGATCACCCTTGGTTAGCCAATCGAGTTGAAGTCGATTCAGCGGGAACCGCAGCATGGCATGTGGGTAACCCGCCAGATCCTCGCTCGGTCAGAGTGGGGGCTGAGCGTGGATACGATCTAACGCCTTTGCGTGCACGACAAGCGACACCTGCTGACTTTGAACGCTTTGACTATATCCTTGCAATGGATGAGGCCAATCTGGATAACTTGCAGGCCATTGCGCCGAATCATTACTCTGGTCACCTGAGCCTGTTTCTCGATTTTTCAGGGAAGAGCGGGGCAGAAGTACCAGATCCCTATTATGGTGAGGGTGACTCAGGTTTTCATGAGGTGGTTGATCTGATTGAAGCAGCATCCGATGGTTTAATTAAGCAGTTAGAGGTGAGACTCGCCTAATGCTCACCATACACTCGTGGCATGATTTAACGGCGTTCAATACTTTGGCGATGCCGGCTAAAGCTCAATTTTTTGCTGAGTTATCTGACTTAAATGACCTTCCTGAACTGCTCGATTTTATTGCTCAGCAGGATCTTCCTTCTCTTTGGATAGGCGGTGGCAGTAACTTGGTGTTGGCAGATGAAGTGCCAGGTTGCGTTGTTCATATTGCAACGAAAGGCATTGAGATCCAATCAGACTCAGAAGCGTCGGTTTTGATTAAAGTGGCTGCAGGAGAGAGCTGGCACGGCCTAGTGACTCACTGTCTTGAAAATGGCTGGTATGGTTTAGAGAATCTCGCACTGATACCAGGTTCGGTTGGCGCATCCCCTGTGCAAAATATCGGTGCCTATGGTGTTGAAGTAGCGGATCTGATCGATCAGGTAGAGGTGTTTGATACGCTTTCCAACGCCTTTAAAGTCATGCAGAAAACGGACTGTCAGTTCGCCTACCGTGACTCGCTGTTCAAGCAAAACCCTGGCCGTTTCATTATCACTTCAGTGCGATTCAGCCTCTCAAAACAATTTGAAGCTAAATGTTCCTATGCGGCACTTCAGGGTTGGTTAGATGCCCAAGGGATTAAAGAGCTGAGCGCTCAAGCGATTTTTGACGCAGTGGTCGCTGTACGCCAATCTAAACTGCCTAATCCTGAAGTACTCCCCAATGCGGGTAGTTTCTTTAAGAATCCTGTTGTCTCAAACGACTGCTTTGAGGGTTTACGTCAAATCTATCCAGAGATTCCTAACTACCCTGATGCTTCCGGAGTAAAGCTTGCTGCGGGTTGGTTAATCGATCAGTGCGGTTGGAAAGGTCTCTATCGTGAACGAGTGGGTGTTCATAAAGATCAGGCACTCGTGATCGTGAATCATGCGGGTGGGTCGCGTCAGGATATTGATGAGCTAGCCGATGATATTAAACAGAGCGTGTTTAATCGGTTCTCGGTTCGCCTAGAGCAAGAGCCGATCGCCTATCCCTAGCCTGAGCAGAAATTAAAACCAAAAAAAAGCAGCCCATTGGCTGCTTTTCTATTGGAAGTGCGCTGTTATTCAGCCGCTTCTGCTTGACGACGCTTCAATCGAGGATCGTTTGCAGCGCGACGGCGGCGACGAGGTTTTGCTTCCTCTTCGCTCGCTTCTGCTTCAGCAGGTGCTTCTTCAACAGTCTCTTCAGTAGCAGTAGGTTCTTCAGTTGCTTCTGCTGCAGGCTCTTCATTGGCTGAAGGTTCTTCATTAGCTGAAGGCTCTTCATCAGCTGAAGGTTCTTCATTCGCTGAGGGCTCTTCACTAGCTGAGGGCTCTACAGCAGGAGTCAGATCCAACTCAACCTGTGTCTCAGTGACTGTTTCAGCCGTAGCTTCAACTTCAGTTACTGTGTTTTCAGTTGACTTTTCTGCAACGACTTCCGGCTCTTGTTCAACAACCGGTGTATTTTCTGCAGACTCTTCAGCAGTAGCTTCGGTAGTCACTTCAGTAGCTTGGCTCTCTGTTTCAGTAGCCGCGGCTTGCTCTGCTGTTGCTTCTGACACTTCGTTAGCTGCTGGCGCTTCAGTAGTGGTCGCTGTTTCAGATGCTTTTGGAGCTTCAGTTGAGGCTTCCGCAGCAACTTCTTCTGAAACGGCTTCTAGCGGTGCATTGAGCAACTCCTCTGGGATAGGATTGCTACGTTCAGCACTGCGCTCTTCATTGGCGCGACGACGACGTCCACGGTTTTTACTGCGAGGTGGTAGTTCCGTTTCGCTATTGTTTCCAGAGTTGAACTCTTCATTGCCGTTTTCAGAGCGACGATCACGACCACCGCGACGGCGACGACGTGAACGGCCAGAGCGCTGCTCGTCATTCGATGAACTCTTATCGTTATCACCTATGGTCGGCAGGTTGTTCTCCGTCTCAACCGTAATGACTTCGTCTGCATCACGACGCTCACGACGATCGTTACGGCGATTGTTACCACGGCGACGATCGTTACGGTTATTGTTACGACGACGGTTGTTACGGTTGCCATCGCGGTCAGAGCCTTTCTTGTCATCACGGCGAGTGCTCTTTTTATCGTCCTCTTTGGCAGAATCGGATAGACCAAACAGACCTTTAATCGCTGCAATAATACGCTCGCCCAATGATTTGTTAGCGACAGGCTTACGACTATTCTGCTGACGTTTTTGTTGGCGAGCTGGCTCTGCTTTTGGTTCAGAGCTCTCGCTCTTAGGTGCTGGTGGCGCAGATGAGTTAAGAACCCCCTGCACAGCAGCTTGCTCACGCGGAACGACCGGAAGTGGTTTGTCGGTAGGATCTTCGACTGGCTGTTCTGGTTGAAGCGTGTAGCTCGCATCATTCACCGTAGTGATGGTGTGATCATCGCGCAAACGAACCACTTCGTAGTGTGGTGTTTCCATGTTTGGATTAGGAACCACAACGATACGAACGTTTTGACGCAGCTCAACAGCGTGCACTTGATGACGCTTCTCGTTAAGCAGGAAGGTCGCTACGCTGACTGGAAGAATCGCGCGAATTTGAGAGGTGCGATCTTTAGACGCTTCCTCTTCAAGAATACGCAGAATAGAGAGTGCCAGTGATTCAATATCACGAATGTAGCCTTGGCCATTACAGCGAGGGCAGACGTGACCGCGACTCTCTGCCAACGATGGACGCAGGCGTTGACGTGACATCTCTAGAAGACCAAAGCGCGAGATGCGTCCCATCTGAACGCGTGCGCGGTCAAGCTTGAGTGCATCGTTAAGGCGTTTTTCAACTTCGCGCTGGTGTTTGATTGGCGTCATATCGATGAAGTCGATAACTACCAGACCACCCATGTCGCGAAGGCGAAGCTGGCGAGCAATCTCATCAGCCGCTTCAAGGTTGGTGTTCAGAGCGGTCTCTTCAATATCGCCGCCCTTAGTTGCGCGAGCGGAGTTGATATCGATTGAAACTAGAGCTTCTGTTGGGTCGATAACAATCGAACCGCCAGAAGGGAGTTTTACTTCACGTTCAAATGCTGATTCGATCTGTGTCTCGATCTGGAAGCGGTTGAACAGTGGTACAGACTCTTTGTAAAGCTTGATACGGTTTTCGTAAGTTGGCATTACCTGACGAACGAAAAGCTGAGCTTGTTCAAATACTTTCGGCTCGTCGATTAGCACTTCACCGATGTCATCGCGTAGATAGTCGCGAATAGCACGAATAACGACGTTGCTCTCTTGGTAGATCAGGAATGGAGCAGGGCGATCATCAACTTCAGTAATCGCAGTCCAAACCGTTGCTAGGTAGTTAAGATCCCACTGCAGCTCTTCAGTCGAACGGCCAATACCGGCGGTACGAACGATGACGCCCATGCCTTTAGGAATGTCCAAGCCGTTCATGGCCGCTTTCAGTTCAGAGCGCTCATCACCTTCGATGCGGCGCGAAATACCACCTGCACGAGGGTTGTTAGGCATTAGAACCATGTAACGACCGGCAAGGCTGATAAAGGTTGTCAGAGCGGCGCCTTTATTGCCACGCTCCTCTTTATCGACCTGAACGATGACTTCGGTACCCTCTTTTACAAGATCTTTGATGCTTGGACGCTGGCCGCGTTCAGGCGATGAGACAAAGTACTCTTTAGCGATCTCTTTTAGGGGTAGGAAACCGTGACGTTCGGCACCGTAATCGACAAATGCAGCTTCAAGGCTGGCTTCTACACGGCTGATACGGCCTTTGTAGATGTTTGCCTTCTTCTGCACGCGGGAGTTGGATTCAATATCCAAATCGAACATGCGCTGTCCATCGACAAGCGCAACACGCAACTCTTCTTGTTGAGTCGCGTTGATTAACATGCGTTTCATTTTGACGTTCTCTTAACGCAACGCATCTTTGACGGGCAACAAACCTGTGTCCTGGCTTTATCGAAGCAATAACTAATCTCCAGTACGCTCTGCACCGGATAATTAGGCTCTCTTCAGCGATGAAGGAAACATCAACCAATATCGTTATCGATTCTAGCTGTGGCTGCTGCTCTGCCCAATTTACTCAACGTGGAGTGGGAGGCTGCAGGTTCCTGGTTGATGTGCGTCTCCATCCTTCAGCCGAGGGCTGTTGTTCAGCACTCGTGAAAAATACGTCGCTATTTATAAATTTCTTCAGCCATTACATGGCTATTCAAGCTGGGTAACTACCGCCAAATTGTGAGTGAATCACTGTTCGCTCTAGTGGGGTGTAAATAAAAATGAAGCCTTCTTCATCCAGCAGCGGTAGAATATAGCAACTTACTGGTTTTTCAGCAATTTATTTTACCCACACATCATGCCTTCAAATCCCCCTAAGTCCGGCTCTTTGAATAAAGTTCAGTTTGTTGATATCGATGCCGATCAAGCGGGTCAGCGTATCGATAATTTCTTGCGGACCTTTCTTAAAGGGGCGCCAAAAACGCTGATCTACAGGCTGTTGCGCAAGGGTGAGATTCGAGTTAACAAAAAACGCACTAAACCTGACTATAAGCTTCAAGCGATGGATCAAATACGCATCGCACCGATTCGCCTGCCCGAAAAAGGGGAGAGTGCCCCTGTCAGTGATCAGTTGCTCGAATTGCTAGAGCGTTCAGTGGTCTATGAGACTGACTCACTGCTGATCATCAATAAACCCTCGGGTATAGCGGTGCATGGTGGTAGCGGCGTCTCATTAGGGCTGATTGAGGCGGTTAGAAAATTGCGCCCAGATGCGCGTTTTTTAGAGCTGATTCACCGAATCGATCGTGACACCTCAGGTTGCATCATGATTGCTAAAAAACGCTCGATGTTACGTTACATGCACGATGCGTTTAGGGAGCGTCGAGTGCATAAGATCTATCAGGCACTGGTTGTTGGTCGTTGGGATGCTAAGCACAAACAGATCAATGCACCTCTGCTGCGAGATGAGCACCGATCAGGTGAACGAACCGTCCGCGTCTCCCCTGAGGGCAAACCGTCGGTTACTAACTTTTCAGTGCTGCGTCGATTTGGTGATCTTGCCACCCTAGTGGAAGCTCGGCCTAAAACGGGTCGCACTCACCAGATTAGAGTGCACACCCAATATACGGGTCATCCGATTGTGGGTGATGTTAAGTACACTTCGGATGAGAACAACGCTGAATTTAAAAAGCTGGGTTTTAAACGATTGATGCTTCATGCAGCCGGCCTCAGGTTCATCCTGCCTGATGGCGAAGAGCTAGAAGTGCGTGCTCCGTTAGATGATAGTTTGTTAAGATTGATGGACAATTTGTAGTTCGTTGCAGTGGAACGAAAAGGTAAAGATGAGCGAGTTAGATCTTAAAGTAGTTGAGTTAGCAGAAGAGCTGTTGGCCGAAGGCCAATTGCCGACTGAGGTTGTGATCTCTGAACGACTGGGTCTCTCTAGAGATGAAGCCAGTGCGGCATTAAGTCAGTGGGCGCAGAGTTTGAGTTATGCCCGACTGCCTGAGGTGCATGCCAGTGCAAAGTTACATAACTCTGTGCCCGAGTCACTGAGTAAAGGCATTGAACAGATCTGGGATCTTGCGTTGCAAGAGGCGATGGCCGAGCTGCGAGTTGAGTTGCAGAGTGAACGAGCGGGTGATGAAGAGGATCGCAAGGCGACTCGCGACATGGTTCGTGACGCGGAAGCACTCTATCGTGACTTGGAAGTGAAATACCGCGCGCAAACTCAGCAGATGGATAAGAGTGAGCAGGCTCTTCGAGCGATTGAAGCTGAAATGGGCGTGCTTAAAGCCAACATTGCCAGTGAGATCAATCAACGTAAAAAGGCTGAACAGGTTCGTACTAACCTAGAGACCGAATTGAACCAGCTTCGTAAGATGCACGAAGATGCCAAGAAAACCTTTGATGCACGTATCAAAGCGGAGCAGCAGCAGGCATTGGAGAACGTTACCCGTGCTGAGGTTGAAGCTCGTCACTATCGTAATGCGCTTGAAAAGCTTCGTGATGAGGGCACTCGAACAGAGTCAGAGCTGACGCGTTCAGTTCATGAAAACCAGGCTCAGATAGCGAAGAAAGATGCACGTCTTGAGATGCAAGAGAAGACCATCAGCGATCTGGAACGTGATCTGAACGAACTAAAAGAGAACATGACATCGGCCAGTCGTGATATCTCGAATATCAACTCTAAGCTGCTGCGTGAAACTAACGCCAACCGTCGTTTGGAAGCTCAGATTAAAGAGCGCGATGATCAGGTTCGTGTACTGAATCAGAAGTTGACGGTCGCAGCAACGGAAGCTGCAAAGCGCGAAAGCGTGCTTCGTCAGCAGCTCAAAGAGAAAGATGAATCGCTGACGCGCGCTACCGCTCGAGTGAACTCACTGGAGAAGCGTATTACTCAGCAGGAAGATCAGATTCGCCGACTCAATGCTCGCCTTTAGTCGTGTATAAGGATATAGCCTTTTGCTTTAGCTTATTCTCTAGTGTTATATTTGGCTTATTAATAGATATCAACGCCGACTAAGGGCGATTGGCTAATAATTGGCTAATAATTGGCTAATAATTGGCTATAAATTGGAGCAATAGATGAAACTTCAGCAGCTGCGTTACATTTGGGAAGTCTCTAAACACGACCTCAATGTCTCTGCTACGGCACAAAGCCTATACACATCGCAACCAGGTATCTCTAAGCAGATCCGTCTACTAGAAGATGAACTGGGTGTTGAAGTGTTCGCTCGTAGTGGTAAGCACCTGACGCGCGTTACACCTGCTGGTAAAGCGATTCTTGAGATCTCAGGAGAGATTCTCCAGAAAGTGGACTCTATTCGCCAGATTGCTCAAGAGTTCAGCGATGAGCGTAAAGGCAGCCTATCGGTAGCCACCACTCACACACAGGCACGTTACGCTCTGCCTCCTGTGATTAATGAATTCATCAAAATGTATCCTGAAGTTGCGCTTCATATGCACCAGGGTACACCTACTCAAATTTCTGAGATGGCCGCCGATGGTACTGTCGATTTCGCGATTGCGACGGAAGCGATGGGCAGCTACTCAGATCTAATTATGATGCCTTGCTACAGCTGGAACCGTTCAGTGGTCGTACCTAAAGATCACCCGCTTGCGCAAGGTGGCGAGTTAACTCTAGAGAAGTTAGCTTCTTATCCAATTGTTACCTATACCTTTGGTTTTACCGGTCGTGGCAAGTTGGATGAAGCGTTTAAAGAGCAAGGTCTCGATCCTAAAGTGGTCTTCACTGCGGTGGATTCGGACGTTATCAAAACCTACGTTCGCCTAGGGTTGGGTGTAGGTATCATTGCCAGCATGGCGGTCGATCAGCAGCTAGATCAGGATCTGGTAGCGATCGATGCATCTCATCTGTTTGAGCCCTCTATCACTCGAATCGGTTTCCGTCGTGGCACCTTCCTTCGCGGTTACATGTTCGACTTCATTCAGAAGTTTGCTCCACACATTACTCACGACGTTCTTGAAAAAGTTCAAGCCTGTAGCGGTCGTGCTGAAGTGGATGAGCTGTTCCAGGATATACAGATCCCTTCGATGTAAGGCCATAGGTCTAATGAACCTCTAATATTGTCGTCTTTCGTTTGAAAGGCGGCGACTAAATCGCTAGAGTAGCCTCTCAATTTTTAAAGGAGAGCCTAGCGTGGAACTAGCATGTCTTGATCTTGAAGGGGTCCTAATCCCTGAAATCTGGATCGCATTTGCCGAAGAGACTGGTATCGAGGAGTTAAAAGCAACGACTCGTGATATCCCTGATTACGATGTGTTGATGAAGCAGCGCCTTCGTATTCTTGATGAGCACGGTCTAACCCTTCCTCAGATCCAAGAGACCATTGCTAAGCTGAGCCCACTTCCAGGCGCTAAAGAGTTCACCGATTGGTTGCGTGAGCGTTTCCAGCTGGTGATTCTTTCCGATACCTTCTATGAGTTTGCAGCACCGTTGATGGCTCAATTGGGTTACCCAACGCTGCTTTGTCACCGACTTGAGACAGACGAAAACGGTCGTATAACTGACTACACGCTTCGTCAGCGCGACCCTAAGCGTCAATCAGTGCGTGCTTTCCAGCTGCTTAATTACCGTGTTATCGCTGCAGGCGACTCTTACAACGACACGACTATGTTGGCTCAAGCTGAGCAGGGCATTCTTTTCCATGCTCCGCAGAACGTCATTGAAGAGTTCCCGCAATTCCCAGCGGTACACACCTACGAAGATCTTAAGAAAGAGTTTCTAGCGGCAAGTAACCGCAATCTCTCCCTTTAAAACTGCCTATTGGGGGTAGCATTAGCTGCCCCTACTTATCCCGAGTAGTGCTTACCATGAGTCGACTATCAGATAGTCACTGTCATTCAGACACTCTAGCCCATGCAGGTTATCAGCACGCTTATCGCATTTATCGTCACCCAGAATCTGAAGGTGGTCGCCGACTGCTGTTAATCCACGGCGCTGGTGTGGCGGGTCGATATACTTGGGAAGCGATGCAGCACTTTCTTGAAGGCTGGGGTGAAATCCTTGTACCTGATTTACGAGGGGCAGGTGAGACCGTCAGTGATGATGGAGTAGAGCACCCCTTCAGTGTCAATGACCTGGTGTCGGATATGACCCACCTAGTGGATCATTTAGGCTGGCATGAGTTCGATCTAGCGGGCTATTCTCTTGGGGGCTTGGTGTCACTGTTGTTAAAACAGAACCTCAGAGATCGGGTGCGCAAACAGTTCCTGCTTGAGAGTGCGCTGCTCGATCGTCATGATTGGCAAGAGACCGTCTCCATTCGTCAATCCTTCTCTGCCGCGGCTAAAAGCCTACGCAATACAGAGGGTGATGAAGGGATTCGAACCTTTCTTGATACCATTTCGCCCAATCGTAAGGTGAGTGAAGCGGTTGAAAAAATGACTTTGCAGCGTTTGGGCGAGCGTCGACTGGGTTTTGCTAACTCTCTAGACGCCGTTACCAATGCGGCCCTGTTCATCGATCGAGAGAGACTGCTAGCGGCTCAAGGGGATGTCAGCAGTTTTATAGGTGGATTGAGTGTCGAGCCGATGCATCAACTGCATCAGCACCTGTCAGACAGTATGCGTAATTGGCACTACCATTTTGTGGCAGGGACAGATCACTCCCTACCTTATCAAAAGCCTCGTCAGATCGCCCGTATCATGAATGATGAGTTAAAGCGCTATTTAAAAGGCTACTGAATTGCTAAAAATCCATTGATTAGCATCTGAACAGCGATCGAGATCAATATCATACCCATCAGACGTTCTATCGCTTTCAAGCCACGTTTGCCGAGTATTCTATAGAGTGATTGTCCTGCGATTAAAATAATAGCGGTCGCCACCCAGCTGATCAGAAGGGCGATTAACCAGTCTATACTGCGACTCGGTTCGCTCTCTGCTAAAAGTACCAGAGTGGCCAGTATTGAAGGGCCTGCGATCATTGGCGTAGCCAAGGGGACCACTAGCGGTTCGCTATCATCCTCATCATCGCCCATAACGCCACCACGGGATGGGAAGATCATTCGGATTGCAATAATCAGTAGTACTAAACCGCCAGAGATAGAGACCGCCTCTTTAGAGAGCGATAACAGTTTTAACAGTGCCGAGCCGCTGTATAAGAAGATCAGCATTAGGATTAAGGCGATCACTAACTCCCTGAGTAGTACCTTGATACGTCTGGCGGGGTCGACCTTTTTAAGAATGGATAACACCACAGGGATATTGCCCAACGGATCCATGATTAAGAAGAGCATCAATGCTGCAGCGTAGGTATCCATATTTCACTCCTGCTTATATCCGACTGATCAGTCGAGATAACAAAATTGTCGACAATGTTAGCCTTTTGGTTGATTGTCAGCCTATATAAAGCGGGTTATTCTACATTGCACAATCAGATTGTCGACAATATTTATGACCATTGAACCGCTTTACGCTTCAGAATCACAACAGAGTAGCACGCTTGCAGACCGAGTGTGTCATGAAATTATTACTGCGATTGTGAAGGGTGAAATTCCAGCGGGCGCTAAAATTTCTGAACCAGAACTGGCTAAAACCTACGGTATTTCGCGAGGCCCACTTCGTGAAGCGATACGTCGTTTAGAGGGGCTGCGTCTGGTTGAGCGAAAGCCTCATATTGGCGCGCGTGTTGTTCAGTTAAGTGTCAAAGAGCTGTTGGAAATCTATCGCGTTCGTGAAGCGCTAGAGGGTATGGCGTGCCGTTTAGCCGCGACCGTTATGCCGCAAGAGGAGATCAACCAGCTTCGTGCTCTGCTAGATCAGCATCAGTCAGGTATCGAAGAGCAAGAGGGACAGGCCTACTTTCAGAAAGAGGGCGATCTCGATTTTCACTACCGAATTGTGATGGCGTCTGGTAACTCAAAACTTCAAGAGTTATTAGCGGCCGATCTATACCACTTGGTGCGAATGTATCGTTTCCAATTCAGTCTTTCCAGTTCTCGTCCCACCATGGCTTTACGTGAGCACCATCAAATATTGGATGCCATTGAAGCGCGTGATGAAGAGCTGGCCGAACTTTTAATGCGTCGTCACATCAGTGCATCAAGACGCAATATCGAATCTAAATTAAATCAACCCTAAGGAGAGATAGAGATGACTCAGTCGATGTCCCCAGGCGCTAAGTTCCGTAAGGCACTAGCCGATAACAAGCCACTTCAAGTTGTGGGTACTTTCAACGCATACAACGCAATGATGGCAACACGTGTTGGTCACCAAGCGATCTATCTCTCTGGTGGTGGTATTGCAAACGCCTCTTACGGCCTACCTGATCTAGGTATGACCTCATTGAACGATGTGATGGAAGATGTACGTCGTGTAACAGCAGCCTGTGATACGCCTCTGATGGTTGATATCGATACAGGTTGGGGTGGTGCATTCAACATCGCACGTACGGTTAAAGAGATGATTCGTGGTGGCGCAGCGGCGTGTCACCTTGAAGACCAGGTTGCTCAGAAGCGTTGTGGTCACCGTCCAAACAAAGAGATCGTCTCTCTAGAAGAGATGGTTGATCGTGTTAAAGCGGCCGTTGATGCTAAAACAGACGATGACTTCTTTATCATTGCCCGTACCGATGCATTCCAGATGGAAGGTCTTAACGCAGCCGTTGAACGTGCACAAGCCTGTTTAGAAGCGGGTGCTGACGGTATCTTCGCTGAAGCGGTTCATACGCTTGAAGACTATAAAGCCTTCTCTCAGGGTATTAACGGTGGACACCTACTTGCGAACATCACTGAATTTGGTGCGACACCTCTATTCAATAAAGAGGAGTTGGCAGAGAACGGTTGTACGATGGTTCTTTACCCACTGTCTGGTTTCCGTGCAGCAAACAAAGCCTCTTTGAACGTTTACGAAGCGCTACTGCGTGATGGCGATCAGAAAGCCGTTGTGGATACGATGCAGACTCGCATGGATCTTTACGATTTCTTGAACTACCACGACTTTGAACAGAAGCTAGATGCTCTGTTCCAAGAAGGTAAAAACAAGTAACTAATCCCTAACTCTCGGATCTGTTGTTCTGTCGCAGGTCCATGTCATTCAAGGAGAAAGAGATGGCTGAAGCAAAAAAATTAAGTGGTGCAGGTCTGCGTGGTCAATCTGCGGGTGAAACGGCACTCTGTACGGTTGGTAAATCGGGCGCTGGTCTTACTTACCGCGGCTACGATATTAAAGAGTTGGCTGACAATGCGCAGTTTGAGGAGGTTGCCTACCTTCTTCTATACGGCAAACTGCCTAACCAAGCGGAACTGGATGCTTATAAAGCACGTCTGAAAGGCATGCGCGCACTTCCAGCAGCGCTTAAAACGGTTCTAGAGAACATCCCTAAAAATGCTCATCCAATGGATGTGATGCGTACCGGTGTCTCTATGTTGGGTAACCTTGAGACAGAGATGGACTTTAGCGAACAGCACGATCACATCGATCGCATGCTGGCGGTATTCCCTGGCATCATCAACTACTGGTACAACTTTGCTCACAAAGGCATCCGAGTTGAGACAGAGACAGACGCAGACTCTATTGCAGAGCAGTTCCTATGGACGCTTCACAATAAAAAACCAGAGCCGCTGCACGTCGATGTTATGCACGCCTCTTTGATCCTTTACGCAGAGCATGAGTTCAATGCCTCAACCTTTACGGCTCGTGTCTGTGCGTCAACGCTGTCTGACATTCACAGCTGTGTGACCGGTGCCATCGGTTCACTGCGTGGTCCTTTGCATGGCGGCGCTAACGAAGCGGCGATGGCGATGATCGAAAACTGGAAATCTGCTGACGAAGCAGAGGAAGCGATCATGGGTATGTTGGCTCGTAAAGATAAGATCATGGGCTTTGGTCACGCGATCTACCGCGAGTCAGATCCACGTAACGCGATCATCAAAGAGTGGTCTGAAAAACTCTCTAAACAGGTAGGTGATACGCACCTTTACGCTGTTTCTGAGCGTGTTGAAGCGGTCATGTGGCGTGAGAAGAAACTCTTCTGTAACGCGGACTTCTTCCACGCATCGGCTTACCACTTCATGGGTATCCCTACTGAACTGTTCACGCCGATCTTTGTCTGTTCGCGCGTAGCGGGTTGGACTGCTCACGTCATCGAACAGCGTGCAAACAACCGTATTATCCGTCCTTCTGCAGACTACACTGGCCCTGAGTCGGCTGAGTGGGTTGCGATTGAAGACCGTGCCTAATTAAGAGTAGGAACTTGAAATGATGAATACTCAATACCGTAAATCTTTAACTGGCACGACGCTCGACTACTTCGATACTCGTGCAGCGGTTGAAGCAATTGAAGCTGGCGCTTATGCGAAGCTTCCCTACACATCGCGTGTATTGGCAGAACAGTTGGTTCGCCGTTGTGAGCCGGACGCTCTAACTGATTCGCTAAAACAGCTAATCGAGCGTAAGCGTGACCTCGATTTCCCTTGGTACCCAGCGCGTGTTGTCTGTCATGACATTCTTGGTCAAACAGCACTGGTTGACCTAGCAGGTCTGCGTGATGCGATTGCGGATCAGGGTGGTGACCCATCTAAGGTTAACCCTGTCGTGCCAACTCAGCTGATTGTTGACCACTCGTTGGCAGTAGAGGCACCAGGCTTTGATCCAGAAGCGTTCGATAAGAACCGTGCGATTGAAGATCGTCGTAACGAAGACCGTTTCCACTTTATCGACTGGACCAAGACTGCGTTTGAAAACGTTGATGTAATTCCAGCCGGTAACGGCATCATGCACCAGATCAACCTTGAGAAGATGTCTCCGGTTATTCAGGCGCGTGATGGGGTTGCCTACCCTGATACCTGTGTCGGTACTGACTCGCACACGCCTCACGTTGATGCACTGGGTGTTATCGCGATCGGTGTCGGTGGTCTTGAAGCTGAAACTGTTATGCTGGGTCACCCATCAATGATGCGTCTTCCAGACATCGTGGGTGTGAAGCTAACGGGTAAACGTAATCCAGGAATCACTGCGACTGATATCGTATTGGCTCTGACTGAGTTCCTACGTCAGGAGCGTGTCGTTGGTGCATACCTTGAGTTCTTCGGCGAAGGCGCTGATTCACTATCGATTGGTGACCGTGCGACTATCTCGAACATGACTCCAGAGTTTGGTGCAACGGCTGCGATGTTCTACATCGATGGCCAGACGATCGACTACCTAAAACTGACGGGTCGTGAACCAGAGCAGGTTGCACTGGTTGAGCAGTACGCTAAAGAGACTGGCCTATGGGCGACCGATCTTGTTACGGCTGAATACGAGCGAGTTCTTGAGTTTGATCTATCGACTGTTGTGCGCAATATGGCTGGTCCATCAAACCCACACCGTCGTCTACCAACCTCAGATCTAACTGATCGTGGTATTGCAGACGAAGCGAAATTGGCTGTTGCGAAAGCGGAAGAGGCTGATGGCCTGCTACCAGATGGCGCAGTGATCATCGCAGCGATCACTTCATGTACCAATACATCAAACCCCCGCAACGTTGTTGCTGCAGGTCTTGTTGCTAAACGTGCTAACGAGCTTGGCCTTGTGCGCAAGCCTTGGGTTAAATCGTCATTTGCTCCAGGTTCAAAAGTTGCAAAACTTTACCTAGAAGAGGCGGGTCTTCTTCCAGAACTTGAGAAGATGGGCTTCGGTATCGTGGCATACGCTTGTACAACCTGTAACGGTATGTCGGGTGCGCTTGATCCTGTGATTCAGCAAGAGATTATTGATCGTGACCTCTACGCGACAGCTGTACTATCGGGTAACCGTAACTTCGACGGCCGTATCCACCCATACGCTAAGCAGGCATTCCTAGCATCACCACCACTTGTCGTTGCTTACGCGATTGCCGGTACGATGCGTTTTGATATCGAAAACGATGTATTGGGTACGGATACCAACGGTAACCCAGTAACGCTTAAAGATATCTGGCCATCAGATGAAGAGATCGATGCGATTGTCGCTAAGGCCGTTAAGCCAGAGCAGTTCCAGCAGATCTACATCCCTATGTTTGACCTAGGTGAAGCTGAGAAAGCGCCAAGCCCACTTTACGACTGGCGTGAAATGTCGACCTACATTCGTCGCCCTCCATACTGGGAAGGTGCGTTGGCAGGTGAGCGTACGCTAAAAGGTATGCTTCCATTGGCAGTGTTAGGTGACAACATCACAACTGACCACCTATCGCCATCGAATGCGATTCTTGCGTCGTCTGCAGCGGGTGAATACCTTGCTAAGATGGGTCTTCCAGAAGAGGACTTCAACTCATACGCAACTCACCGTGGTGACCACCTAACAGCACAGCGCGCAACCTTCGCTAACCCGAAACTGTTGAATGAGATGTGTCGTGATGAGAACGGCGAGATCATTCAGGGTTCTCTAGCTCGTCTAGAACCTCAGGGTGAACAGATGCGCATGTGGGAAGTGATTGAGACTTACATGGAGCGCAAGCAGAACCTAATCATCGTTGCTGGCGCTGACTACGGTCAGGGCTCATCACGTGACTGGGCGGCTAAAGGTGTTCGCCTAGCGGGTGTTGAAGCGATCGTTGCTGAAGGTTTCGAGCGTATTCACCGTACTAACCTAGTCGGTATGGGCGTACTACCTCTTCAATTCAAAGAGGGCGAAACACGTCATACTTACGGTATTGATGGTACTGAGTCGTACGATGTGGAAGGTGAGATCGCGCCACGTGCAGATCTAACGCTGATCATCAATCGTCGTAACGGTGAACAGGTTCGCGTACCAGTGACCTGTCGTCTTGATACGGCTGCAGAAGTTCGTGTCTATAAAGCTGGTGGTGTGTTGCAACGCTTTGCTCAAGATTTTCTTGAGGGCAATGCATAAGCAATTGGCTAACTACAAGGGGTCGCATCGCGGCCCTTTTTTAAATTAAGGGAGATGTTTGAAATGGCATTTGTTCCTCAAATTCAGGTTCGCGCTACCTACATGCGTGGCGGTACATCTAAGGGTGTTTTCTTCAATCTGAAGGATTTACCAGATGCGTGTCAGGTTCCAGGTGAAGCGCGCGATAAGTTGTTAATGCGTGTCATTGGTAGCCCAGATCCATACGGTGCTCAAATTGATGGTATGGGTGGTGCGACTTCATCGACATCGAAGACGGTTATCGTCTCAAAAAGCACCATGCCAGATCATGATGTTGACTACCTTTTTGGTCAGGTCGCGATCGATCGTCCATTTATGGATTGGTCAGGTAACTGCGGTAACCTATCGGCGGCTATTGGCCCTTTTGCTATTCATGAAGGGCTAATCGACCCAGCTAAGATTCCTGAAAACGGCATCTGCGAAGTCAAAATTTGGCAGGCCAACATCAAGAAGACCATCATCGGTAAAGTCCAGATCACTAATGGTCAGGTACAAGAGACAGGTGACTTCGAGCTTGATGGTGTCACTTTCCCCGCAGCTGAGATTGAAGTGTCGTTCATGGATCCAGCCGATGGCGAAGGTTCTATGTTCCCAACAGGTAATCTTGTCGATGATCTTGAAGTTCCTGGTGTGGGTACTTTTAAAGCGACAATGATCAACTCAGGTATCCCAACCATCTTCCTCAATGCAGAAGAGATTGGTTACCAAGGTACTGAGCTTCGTGAAGCGATCAATAATGATCCTGAAGCGCTAGCGCGTTTTGAAACCATGCGTGCCCACGGTGCGCTAAAGATGGGTCTAATCACGGATCTTAAAGAGGCTGAGACGCGTCAACATACCCCTAAAATTGCTTTTGTCTCACCACCAAAGAACTACACAGCGTCTAGTGGTAAAGAGATCACAACGGATGATGTAGATGTTCTAGTTCGTGCACTGTCTATGGGTAAACTTCATCACGCGATGATGGGTACAGCGGCAGTTGCTATCGCAACGGCAGCAGCAGTACCGGGTACGCTGGTTAACCTCGCTGCCGGTGGCGGAGAGCGCGATGCCGTTCGCTTTGGTCACCCATCGGGTACCTTGCGTGTCGGTGCAAAAGCGGAAGAGGTGAATGGTGAGTGGACTGCTAAAGCCGCCATCATGAGCCGAAGTGCGCGTCTTCTAATGACGGGTTCTGTGCATGTTCCAGGGGATACCTTTTAGTCTCTGGAAAATGCTGAAAGTGCCGATGTCAGGCTGAAGGCCTGGCACGGTAACTGCGTAGTGGGTTAGTACCCAGGTGACAGGCCTTCAGCCTGTCATCCGCCCTTTCTTCATTCACCACTAAACAAGTGAATTTCACTCCGCAAAACCGCATTGAATTGATCCTTTCCATAGGTTTAACGTATTGTTTGTAACGAATAATGTTAATAATCAAATCACGGGATCTTTCGATCATGCCACTTCAACTTAGCGACACCTCTCTTCTTATCTCTAAAGCATTTATTAATGGTCAGTGGGTAGACTCACATTCCGGCGATACATTTGCCGTGATCAATCCCGCTACTGGAGAGTTACTTGCTGAAGTCCCCGATATGGATGAGGTTGATACTCAACGAGCGATCGACGCGGCCGATGCTGCTTGGGCCGATTGGAAAACCCTTCCATGCAAACAGAAAGCTAATCTTATCCGTCGTTGGTTTGATTTGGTCATGGAGAATCAGGAAGATCTAGCGCGTTTGATGACAGCAGAACAGGGTAAGCCTCTTGCAGAAGCGCGTGGTGAGGTCGCTTACGGCGCGAGCTACATCGAGTGGTTCGCTGAAGAGGCCAAGCGTGTTTATGGTGATACCATTCCTGCAGCTACGGGTGATAAGCGTTTAGTTGTTATCAAGCAGCCAGTCGGTGTAGTGGGTGCAATCACTCCTTGGAACTTCCCGAATGCCATGATTGCGCGCAAGATTGCACCAGCGCTAGCAGCGGGATGTCCAGTGGTTGCTAAACCGGCAGAAGATACACCGCTTTCATCTCTCGCACTGGCAGAACTTGCAGCACGAGCAGGTATCCCTACGGGTCTTATCAACATTGTGACAAGCTCGAGAGCTAAAGCGGCTGCCGTAGGCAGTGCGCTTACGAGTTCAGATAAAGTTCGTAAAATTTCCTTCACTGGTTCGACGCAGGTCGGCAAGATTCTAATGAAACAAGCCGCCGACAGCGTCAAAAAAGTCAGTATGGAGCTGGGAGGAAATGCCCCCTTCGTCGTTTTTGATGATGCTGATTTGGATGCGGCTATCGATGGTGTGATTGCATCTAAGTATCGAAACACTGGCCAAACTTGTGTCTGCGCCAACCGTATCATTGTCCAAAGCGGTATCTATGAGTCTTTCCTTCAAAAGCTCGCTGAGCGTGTTTCAGCCTTTAAAGTGGGTAACGGTCTTGAAGTGGACGACGCTGTTCAAGGTCCTCTGATCAACCAAGCTGCGGTCGACAAGGTTGAACGACACATCAAAGACGCGGTAGAGAAGGGGGCTCGGATTGTATTAGGTGGAAAGCCCCATGCACTGGGTGGCACCTTCTTTGAGCCGACCATACTGGCTGACATCACAACCGATATGTGTGTGACTTACGAAGAGACCTTTGGTCCTGTGGCACCTATCTACAAGTTTGAAACAGAAGAGGAGGCCATCGCACTGGCAAATGACACAGAATTCGGCTTGGCAGCCTATTTCTACAGTCGCGATATTGGCCGTGTCTGGCGTGTTGCTGAAGCACTGGATGTTGGGATTGTCGGTATCAATGAAGGGATTATCTCTTCAGAAATGGCCCCCTTTGGTGGGGTTAAACAGAGTGGTCAAGGTCGAGAAGGGTCTAAGTACGGTCTGGATGACTACCTAGAGATTAAATACCTCTGTATGGGTGGCATATAATTATGCCCACTAAAAAGCCCTCTTGTCAGAGGGCTTTTTCTTTTACAGTTTCCAGCTAGGATCTTTCTGATCGATCAAGCGGATCAACGCTGGCCACTCTGGGTGTCTCACTTTTGCATTTGCCTGAGCTTCGCCGCCTTCGAACTGATGACGAGTTTTTCGAATGATCTCTTCATCAATTGGGTTCAGGTTGCCTGCCGCCATAGCAGCCAATTGCACCTCTGCATTTCTAATGAAAGCAAAGTGTCTTACAAAGGCCCAGGTACAGGTTGGGCCTGCTGTGAGAAGACCGTGGTTCTTTAGAACAAGCGTATGGTTGGTATCACCCATTGCCGCCGCTAGTCGTGGTCCCTCGGAGCCATCCAGAACGATCCCTTCAAAGTCATGATAGCCAGTGCGTTCGAAGAACTGACAACCCTCTTGTGTAACAGGAATCAACGGTGAATCCAGCGCGCACAGTGACTGCGAAACTGGCTCGTGTGTATGCAATATACAGTGCAAATCGGGGCGGGCTTTATGAATCGTTGAGTGAATGGTGTAGCCTGCTTTGTTGACGTTCCACTCACTTTCAGAAAGGGCGTTACCATCAATATCGATCTTAATCAGGTCTGATGCGCGCATTTCATCATAACGAACCCCGAACGGGTTGATTAAAAACTCATCAGTTCCAGGAATACGCAGGCTGATATGGTTATAGACAATGAATGTCCAGCCAAAGTGATCAACCATTCTGTAGGTCGCTGCGAGTTGAAGGCGGGCTTGCCATTCAGTGTCACTCATTCCTTCAGGTGCATCGGGTAGATCTACCTGAAATCTTGGATCGTTACTCATGTTCTGTCCTTTTATTTATTCGGTGTCGAGCGTTTCAATATTGTTAATCAATTTGTGAAGGGTCCCAACAAATTGAACTAACTCACTCTCATCAATCTCTTTTACGACTCTCTCATGACGATCAAGCACCACGTCCAAGAAGCGTTGATGTAGCGCCCAACCCTTTTCACTAAGTGACCAGCGTTTTTGCTTGCCTTTGGGTGTAGCTGTTTCACCAATGAGCAGATTTTGTGAGTCCAGTTTAGCCATGGCTCGACTGGCCGCTGCCTTATCTATGCTGATCAGGGAGCAGACTTCAGCTGCCTTTTGGTTTGGCTGATAAGCCAGAGATGCGAGAACCCGCATCTCAACTGAGCCCAAACCAAATTGCGATAGGTACTGGCTTGATGAGTAGCTTGTCAGCCTATTGGCGATCACAGAGATAAGGTGTTGAAGGTATCGATCATAGTCGAGAACTTCATGCCCCTCTCTGTGTCGAATAATGTCCAATTTATCTGACATTAACTTTCAAACGCAGCCTGAGGTTTTTCGCCCATGACTGTTGTGCGATGCAGTTCACGACGGAACCCATCGTAATCATTAAACGCGCGGTGAAGACAGATGCGGTTGTCCCAAATGGCAACGGTATCCTCTTCCCAGCGTAAACGACAACAGAAGAACTCTTGCGTTGCGTGCTCGTGTAGGAATTTAAGCAGAGGTTCTGACTCGCGGCGCTCCATTCCCTCGATATTGACCGAGTAGACACCATCAACATAGAGTGACACTTGACCAGATTCTGGATGCTTGCGAACCATCGGATGGAAGTTTCCGCGCATCATCGCGTCGATATCAATTTCTAACTCGATATCGGTCATTGAAGTCATATTCTTTGTCTGTTCAACCACTTTTTTCATAGAGCCTATAACGCGGTCAGCAGCCATATGAACCTTTAGCGGCGCTAGCATCTTTTTCATGCCAGCAGACAGGCTCTCATACGCCATCACTGAGTTGTACCAGATGGTGTCACCACCATAGGGTGGAATTTCGATGCCGTGAAGTACACTGATTGATGGTGGTCTTTCTAGAAAGGCTGAATCGGTATGGTGACCACCGCCAAAGATGATTTTAGATTTGGTATCAGCCTCTTTGATAACAGGTTGTACATCTGGGAAGCCAGGAAGACCTGTGGTGTAAGCATCGGTACCTAACTCGCCAAAGCGCTTTGTAAACTCCAACTGATCAGCAGGGGAGAGATTCTGCTTACGCAAGAAGATCATCTTGTGGTGCCAGAGTGCCTCTTTGAGCTCTTCAAAGGCTTCGTCATCAAGATCTTTTAACTGAACATCCAGTACCTCAGCACCCATTGATGAAGCCAGTGGTAGTGTTTTGATCTGTTTACCTTGATATGGATGGTTTTTGTAAGGCTGATCGTCATGAATTAGATCGGTATCCATTGAACTCATTGCTTCTCTCCGATGGTGTTATTTATTGTGAAATGAACAATAGATCCAAAAAGTTGATATGTCAACTTTTTGGTTTTTACATAATGAGGGCAGATAAAAGTGATCTCTTTTTTTGTGCATTGCGAAAGCTAAATTTAATTCCCCGCAGGATCCGCTATAATCCGCATCTGATTTTAAGATAGAGGCTTTGAATAATGTCGACTCAGGCACTTATTTCGCAGTTACAAACCATTGTTGGTAAGAAGTACGCAATAACCGAATCTGATCGTGTGGCGCCTTACGCTACCGGTTTTCGTCTGGGTGGTGGTAGTGCATTAGCTGTCGTTCGTCCTGGAACCTTGGTTGAGGTTTGGCACTGTCTGCAAGCCTGTGTCAAAGCGGATGTGATCGTCATTATGCAGGCCGCGAATACCGGTTTGACCGGTGGCTCTACCCCTAATGGTGACGATTACGATCGTCCTATCGTGATCATCAGTACCATGCGCATCGACTCTATTCACCTGATTGATCAGGGCAAACAGATTGTGGGTCTTGCGGGTTCTACGCTTTTTGGTCTGGAAGATCGCCTGCGTCCATACGGTCGTGAGCCTCACTCTGTCATCGGTTCCTCATGTATTGGTGCGTCTATTGTCGGTGGTATCTGTAACAACTCTGGCGGTGCGTTAGTTCAGCGTGGTCCTGCTTACACAGAGATGTCTATCTTTGCTCAGATCAATGCCGACGGTGAGTTGGAGTTGGTGAACAATCTAGGAATCAACTTGGGTGATACACCTGAGGAGATGCTCGAAAATCTTCAGTACGAGCGTTATCGCGCTGATGATGTCCAGTACCCAGATCTGCTGGGTTCCGATAACGAGTACAACGATCGTATTCGTGATATTGATGCTGAGACACCCTCTCGCTACAACAATGATGGTCGTCGTCTGCACGAAGCGTCTGGTTGTGCCGGTAAATTGGCCGTCTTTGCTGTGCGTATGGATACCTTCGAGATTCCAAAGAAACAGCAGGTGTTCTACGTTGGTACTAATGACCCTGCGGTTATGGAGCAGATGCGTCGCGATATCTTGTCGACCTTTAAGAATCTGCCTATCGCCGGTGAGTACATTCACCGTACCTGTTATGACGTCTCTAAGAAGTACGGTAAAGATTCGTTCATCGTGATCGACAAACTCGGTGCTTCCTACATGCCTAAGATGTTCGCGATTAAACGCACGGTTGATCGTTGGACCAATAAGCTAGGCTTTTTACCGAAAAACTTCTCGGACAAGATGCTGCAGTGGATGAGCTACCTATGGCCAAATCATCTGCCGGCTAGCATGGAAGAGTATCGTGATCGCTTTGAACACCACTGGATTCTCGAAACAGGCAATGAGTGTGTCGATGAGATGCGCGCTTACCTCAATGAGTTCTTTAAAACGAATGAGGGTGAGTATTTCGAGTGTACTGAGCGCGAAGCAGAGCAGGCGATTCTGCACCGTTTTGTCGCGGGTGGTGCGATTGGACGTAACAAGATCATGGAAGGCGACAAACTAGGTGCGGTTATGACCATCGATGTGGCCTTCCCGCGTAATGAGCGCGACTGGTTTGAAACGCTGCCACAAGAGCTAGCGGATCAAATTGCCGTTAAGGTCTACTATGGTCACTTCTTCTGTCACGTCATGCACCAGAACTACATCATGAAGCCCGGTGTTGATGCCAAAGCGGTTAAGAACCAGATTTTGGATACCTTTGATGCGCGTGGTGCTGAATACCCAGCGGAACATAACGTTGGTCATGAGTATGCTGCGAAAGAGGCGCTTAAAGAGTTCTACCGTAGTCTGGATCCAACCAATGGATTCAACGCAGGTATCGGTCAAACCAGTAAATTGAAATACTGGGGTGAGTCATCTTGTGGTTGTGGCAGCGATCATCACTGATCCGCTGAAATGAAAAAGGGAAGCGTAACCGCTTCCCTTTTTTGTATCCGATCGATGCTTATCGAGTTTTTAGAATCTCAGCAAGCTGATCATTCATCTCAATCAGTGAGCTTTCGGTCGTCTCCCAGTTGATACAGGCATCCGTCACCGAGACACCGTATTTCAATTCACTGAGATCTGAAGGGATCGACTGGTTGCCCTCATTAATGTGCGACTCGATCATAAGACCGATGATTGAGCGGTTGCCCTGAACGATCTGATGCATTGCATCCTTAGCCACCAGTGGCTGGCGGTTGTGATCTTTGTTTGAGTTAGCATGGCTACAGTCGATCATAATGTTCTGTGGCAGCTTCGCTTTCTCTAACGCTTGCTCTGTTAGATTGACGCTGACGGTGTCGTAGTTGGCACGTCCCGCACCACCACGAAGTACGACATGACTGTATTGGTTACCACGAGTGCGGACGATGGATACCTGACCTTCTGAGTTGATCCCCAAGAAACTGTGAGGGTGGCTGACCGATTGCATCGCATTAATAGCAACATCTAAGCTTCCGTCAGTCCCGTTTTTAAAGCCAACGGCACCAGATAGGCCTGAGGACATTTCACGGTGGGTTTGCGATTCAGTGGTACGCGCGCCAATGGCTGACCAAGTAATAAGGTCCTGCATGTACTGTGGTGAGATTGGATCCAATGCTTCAGTCGCCAGAGGAAGGCCCATCTCAGCTAGATCAAGCAGTAACTTACGACCAATGCGAAGACCCTCTTCAATCTCAAAGCTGTCGTTCATATGAGGGTCGTTGATCAACCCTTTCCAACCGACGGTGGTACGTGGTTTTTCAAAGTAGACTCGCATCACCAGGTAGAGTGAATCTTTCACCTGCTCTTGCAGCTTCAATAGGCGACGACCATATTCGATCGCAGCTTCTGGATCATGAATTGAGCAGGGGCCTACCACGATGAACAGGCGTTTATCTTCGCGCTTAAGAATCTGTTTGATGGTGTTGCGGCCGGCCATCACGCTCGCGGCAGCTTTATCAGACAGAGGTAACTCTTTTTTAAGCTGGTTGGGCGTGACCAGTGGGTCATTTGATTCGACGTTTAAATCGTCAATACGAGTATCGGTCATGGGTTAAATCCGAATAATCCTTTGAAAGAAGAGCGTTTGTAACACAGTCAATGGTCAGGTTTAAGGGCTCTGTCAGTATAAAATACGAATTTTAGTGATCTATGACCGACAAAACGGAATAATAGCTCTAACTGTGTAATTTAAATCTTCGTTATTGCGATAGATAAGTTTTAATGCGAGGACTTTGTGCGTTCTATCAAATTCACACTCAGCCTGTTAATGGCGTTCATATTGTCACTGTCAGGCGCTAATGCGTCTCTGTTTGGTGGTAACAGTGATGAGCCGTTAGAGGTTGAACAGGCGTTTAAATTCAGTGCTCAGCAGCTAGATGCTAATCGCTTTCTATTGGTATGGGATATTGAACCTCGTTACTACCTCTACCAAGATCGAATCGAACTAACCCTTCCAGAAGGGGTTAGCCAAGTTAGCCGAACGGATTCAGCGACTGATACTAAAGAGGATCCTGTCTTTGGTGTTGTAGAGGTGTTTCATGATCGCGCTGAGGTGACCGTTGAGCTGGCGCGTCAAACCACTGCAGCGGCTGAGGGTCAATTTGATGTCAGCTACCAAGGTTGCTGGGAAGGGGGGATCTGTTATCCACCGGTGACTGGTGTGGTTGCCTACACTGGTCTATCGGAGGCTTTACAGGCTGCAAAAACAGCTTCAGCTGACGCAACTACGACAGAGATTGTCAGTGAGCAGGATCAGTTCTTACAAACCCTATCAGGTAACTCCACTTGGACTTTGATCGGCGTCTTCTTTTTAGCGGGTTTGGCTCTATCGTTGACGCCCTGTGTATTCCCGATGATTCCGATTCTGTCGGGCATTATTGCCGGTCATGGTCACAACACTAATGCCAAGCATGGTTTAGCCTTGTCGATCATCTATGTGCTGGCTATGGCGGTGACCTACACAATCGCTGGGGTGCTGGCAGGAGTGTTTGGAGCGAATCTGCAAGCGGCACTTCAGGCTCCTGCAGTAATTGCTCTCTTCAGTCTTCTGTTTGTGCTGTTGGCAGGCTCTATGTTTGGCTTTTACGAGCTGCAGATGCCGTCCTCTGTTCAAACCTGGTTGAGTCGCAATTCTGATAAACAGAAAGGTGGCAGTTATGTTGGTGTGGCTGTTATGGGCTTCCTCTCTGCACTGATTGTGGGTCCCTGTATGGCTGCTCCGTTGGCGGGCGCTTTGATCTATATTGGTCAAACGGGTGATCCTGTTATTGGCGGGTTAGCACTATTCTCACTGTCGATTGGTATGGGTATTCCTCTGATATTGATCGGCACCTCTGCAGCCAAGTACATGCCACGTGCGGGTCTTTGGATGGAGAGTGTCAAAGCCGGTTTTGGTGTCGTTCTTCTTTTGATGGCGGTTTGGATGTTAGATCGCATCGTGCCGGTTGAGGTGACGATGGGGTTAGTCGCGTTGATCCTTATCATCACCTCTGTCTTTATGGGGGTCTTTGAAAGTCACGCCTCGGAAGTTCATGGTGTTAAGAAGATCGCCAAAGGGGTAGGGGTTATCCTGCTCGTTTACGGTGCCTCTTTAACCCTAGGGCTTCTGTCCGGTGGTAAGAGTTTGATCTACCCATTGAAAGGCCTCGTATCGACAAGTGAAGCCACGACTGCAGCGAAGATTGAGTTTGTAACCGTGACCAATCCAACCGATTTAGACGCTCAATTGAGCCTGGCTAAATCGAGAGGACAGGCTGTTTTACTGGATTACTACGCGGATTGGTGTGTCTCCTGTAAGGAGCTGGATTACGTCACTTTCGCTGACTCAGCCGTTCAGAACAGGATGGCGCAAATGTTGCTGGTAAAAGTAGATGTGACGGCTAATGATGAAGCGTCGAAGCAGCTTACAAAGCGCTATGAAGTACTTGGTCCGCCAACGCTTATCTTTTATGATGGACTTGGTCAGTATCGAAAAGAGTTAACTCTGGTGGGTGTACCCTCGCCAGAACAGTTTTTACAAATGAGCAATCAACTTTAAGCAATAACTGAGCTTAGGCAAGACAATTGTCCTGCTCTTTGGAGTGATGAAAATGAAAAAAAGTACTCTGTTTGCAGCCCTTCTGTTGACCCCTGTCGTAGCACTTGCTGCCGACGCGGATAACGGCAAGGAGCTTTATGATGAAACCTATTTTGAGCGAGAGATTAACGGCGAAATGCGTGATGATGTGACCTGCGCAACCTGTCACGAACCTGCCTTTTACACTCGTTCAGACCGTATGGCTTCCAGCTATAAAAATCTTGAACAGGCCTGGGTTCAGGGCTGTAACGACAAGATGAATGTCGGCTGGTTCCCGGAAGAGGTTGCCGATGTTACGGCTTACCTCAACAAGACCTACTACAAGTTCCCACAAGAGTAGTCATTAATTTTAGTTGCTAAAGAGCCAGCAAATAGCTGGCTCTTCTGTTTCTAGCTATCTATCGAATGAACTCTCTACTGATCTCTTTAAACTTAGGATGATCGGCACGCTTTAACCACTCAAACATCACCATCTCTTTTGAAACCAGGGTCACTTGGTTTTGTTGCATTCGCTTAAGAGCCAGCACTTTATCCTCGGCCTTTCGTGAACTGACAGCGTCTTCGACCACAAAAACCTGAAATCCCATTTCACTAAGTTCTAAGACTGTTTGAAGAACACAGACATGTGTCTCCATGCCTGCAATGATGATCTGTTTGCGCTCCCACTGATTCAACGCGGTTTTTATCTGTGGTTCACTTACGCATGAAAAGCTCTGTTTTTCGAACCGCTCAGCCTTACCTTCAAGAAGCGATAGTAGCGACTCTTCAGTGGCTCCAAGACCTTGTGGATACTGTTCAGAGTAGGCGATGGGTATCTCAAGAAGTTGCGCCACCTCAACCAGTGCGACGGTATTAGCGAGGGTCTGTTCTGGTGATTGCACAGCCGGTAGCAACCTCCCCTGAACATCAATTACGAATAGCGTGCAGTTATCTCTGTCGATCAGTGCCATACTGGTTAACCTTTATAGAGTTCGGGCCAATATTGTTCGACGACAGGCGAGTCTTCAGCGTAGGTGTGGCAGCTGTTGAGTTGCGCGGAAACCGGTGATTCAGCCGTGCTTTTTGCTAATCGATGGCGCTCTTGAAAGGTGACTTGTATGGCCGTTGTCGCTACTGGACCTAATAGCTCAACCAGGTGTGTACAGCCTTGAATGCCGCCAAACAGATCTCTCACCTTTTTGGTAAAGCCGGGTCTAATCGACTCTCCCTCTAACTGTTTATATACCGGTGCGATACCTGGACACATTGTGTAGGGGGTGGCATCCATCGTGGTTTCAACGGCGTGTATGTTCAGATCAAGATCAACAGTCAGGCGGATCGCCATATCGTGCAGTGGGTCGCCCGCTTTTAAGATAAATTCACTTAATGGCATCTCATCAGCTTTGGTATCGACGAGATGGCCTTCAATATCCCAAAGCCCATCTTCACGCTGATAGCCAGTGCAGGTGACCTGTCGTGTATGGCGATGCGTCCTCGCAGCCGGTGTGGGTAGTGGCATGATAGGCTCCTAAACAATGCGTCGATTGAGATTAGCATCGGCCATGATGCGTGTACTGATCTCTTCAATCGAGAAGTTGGTGGTATTGATCGATTGCATATTGTTCTGGCGGAAATAGCGCTCAGCCGTGCGAGTCTCAAGATCGCATTGGTCGAGTGACGAGTATCGGCTGTTTGGGCGTCTCTCATTACGAATCGCGGCAAGCTGGAACGGATCGATGGTCAATCCATACAGCTTTTCACGGTGCTGCTTAAGAATATCGGGTAGATCTTCACCGCCCATATCCTCTTCGGTCAGTGGGTAGTTGGCGGCGCGAATACCGTACTGCAGTGCCATGTAGAGGCAGGTGGGTGTTTTACCGCAACGGGAGACACCTACTAGGATAATGTCAGCCTCTTTGTACTGCTGAGTTCTGGCGCCGTCATCGTTATCCAACGCAAAGTTAACCGAATCGATACGGGCCTTGTAGCGATCAATTTGGTTAATCGCGTGTGATTTACCAACCGTGTAGGTCGATGCGGTATCGAGCTCGGATTCAAGCGGTTTTAAAAAGGTCGAGAAGATGTCGATGTTGTAGGACTCAGCATCAGCGATCATTGCGCGGTACTCTGCATTAACAAAGGTATCGAACACAATTGGACGATGTCCGTCTTGTTTGCCTGTTTCGTTAATGCGTTGAATAACGGCTTCGACCTTTTCGGGTGTATCGATGTAGGGAAGGGTGATCTCTTCAAACTCTACCGACTCAAATTGGCTAAGCAGACTGTTACCAAGAACTTCAGCTGTGATTCCGGTTCCGTCCGATATAAAGAAAGCGGTGCGCTTCATTTTGGATACTCAATTCGACTAAATTCAATGCCCTATACTAGAGTTTTTGTAGCGAAATTACATTTTTAAAAGGGGGTTTTATTTCTCTTTTCTTCCTCTAGTATGGCGTGTATTGGGTAGTAAATACTCAGTTTAACGACCAAAGTTTAGGAGATAGTGCTTTGACAGAATACGTGATTCGTCTTGATCAGGCGCGCATGACCGATGTGGAAAAAGTAGGTGGTAAGAATGCCTCTCTTGGTGAAATGATCAGTCAATTGAGTGAAGCCGGTGTGCGTGTACCGGGTGGCTTTGCCACGACTGCCGAAGCGTATCGAGAGTTCCTAGCCTATGGTGGTTTGGCGGATCGTATTAATGCACGTCTTGATGAGCTGGATGCAGATGATACGCGTGCATTGGCGGAAACTGGCGGTCAGATTCGTCAGTGGATTATGGATGCGGATTTTCAACCTGAATTGGATGCTGCGATCGAAACAGCTTACGCAGAGATGTTGGATGGCCAAGCTGAGATCAGTGTCGCAGTGCGCTCATCGGCGACTGCAGAAGATTTGCCAGATGCCTCTTTTGCTGGCCAGCAAGAGACCTTCCTAAATATTAAAGGCCTAGATAATGTTAAACACGCGATCAAAGAGGTGTTTGCTTCCCTATATAACGATCGCGCCATCTCTTACCGAGTTCACAAAGGATTTACTCACGCTGAAGTAGCGCTATCTGCGGGTATTCAACGCATGGTTCGCAGTGAGACCGGCGCATCGGGCGTTCTCTTCTCATTGGACACAGAATCAGGTTTCCAGCACGTTGTCTTCATCACCGCCGCGTACGGTTTGGGCGAAACCGTTGTTCAGGGCGCAGTTAACCCTGATGAGTTCTACGTCTACAAACCCACTCTAAAGCAGAACGCTCCTGCGATTCTTCGTCGTACCATGGGCTCTAAAGCGATCAAGATGATCTACACGGATGAGCACAGTGCGGGTAAGGCGGTAGAGACGGTCGATGTCTCTTATGCGGATCGCAACCGTTTCTGTGTGACGGATGAAGAGGTAGAAGAGTTGGCGCGCATTGCCGTCATCATTGAGAACCACTACGGCCGTCCAATGGATGTCGAGTGGGCTCGTGATGGGGATGATGGTCAGCTTTACATCGTTCAGGCTCGTCCAGAAACGGTTCGCAGTCAGACACAAAAAACCGTGATCGAACGCTACCTGATGAAAGAGAAGGGTCAGGTCCTCGTTGAAGGTCGTTCGATTGGTCACCGAATTGGCGCCGGTGTTGTTCGTCTTGTTAAGTCACTTGATGAGATGCACACCGTTCAGGATGGTGATGTGTTGGTAACGGATATGACCGACCCAGATTGGGAGCCGGTTATGAAACGTGCATCAGCGATCGTAACGAACCGTGGTGGTCGTACCTGTCACGCGGCGATCATTGCACGTGAGTTAGGTATTCCTGCTATCGTGGGCTGTGGTGATGCAACCTCTGCACTGACTGACGGCCAAGAGGTGACTGTTAGCTGTGCAGAAGGTGATACAGGCTACGTCTACGCGGGTTGTCTAGACTTTGAACACACTACAAACAATGTTGAACAGATGCCATCGCTGCCGTTCGACATTATGATGAACGTGGGTAACCCAGACCGTGCCTTTGACTTCCAATCACTGCCGAATGCTGGTGTTGGTCTGGCGCGTTTAGAGTTCATTATCAACCGAATGATTGGTGTTCACCCGAAAGCGTTGATTAATCTAGAGGAGCAACCACGTGATGTGCGTCAGGTTATTGAACGCCGCATCGCAGGTTACAAATCGCCTGTTGATTTCTACGTTGATAAATTGACTGAGGGTATCTCAACGCTTGCGGCCGCTTTCTACCCTAAGAAAGTGATCGTTCGTATGTCGGACTTCAAATCTAATGAGTACGGTCACCTGATCGGTGGTCAATCGTTCGAACCGCATGAAGAGAACCCAATGCTAGGTTTCCGTGGTGCTGCTCGCTACATCTCTGAAGACTTCCGTGACTGTTTTGAGCTGGAGTGTCGTGCATTGAAACGTGTCCGTGATGAGATGCGTCTAACCAATGTTGAGATCATGGTGCCGTTCGTACGCACACCAGGCGAGGCAAAACAGGTCGTAGATCTGTTGGCGGAGAATGGGCTTCAGCGCGGACAGAACGGTCTTAAGTTGATCATGATGTGTGAAATCCCATCCAACGCACTACTCGCTGACCAGTTCCTTGAGTACTTTGACGGCTTCTCAATTGGTTCGAACGACCTGACTCAGCTGACACTCGGCTTGGACCGTGATTCGGGCCTTATTGCGCATCTGTTCGATGAGCGAAACGAAGCGGTTAAGCGTCTTCTTGAGATGGCGATTACCGCCTGTAAGGCGCAGGGTAAATATGTGGGTATCTGTGGACAAGGACCTTCGGACCACCCTGATCTTGCCCGTTGGTTGATGCAGCAGGGTATCGACAGTGTGTCACTCAACCCTGATTCAGTCATGGATACCTGGTTCTACTTGGCGAATGACAAAGCCTAAAAGAGGCTAAATCCTTAAAAACGGTCAGGATTCACTCCCTGGCCGTTTTTCGTTCTGGCCTAACCGGTTATCATAGGGTTTTTAATATTGGGAGAGAGGCGTGTTTGAACTCGGTAAGCGCAATCAATTAACGGTGTTGCGAGAGAGTCCATACGGTGTCTATTTAGAGACAGGTGATGGTGGCGGCATACTGCTCCCTCGAAGTGAAGTGCCTGAAGGTACTAAGCCTGGCGATAAGCTGCGTGTGTTTGTCTACCTTGACTCCCAAGATCAAGAGATCGCGACCTTGGCGCATCCCAAAGCGGAAGTGGGTCAATTCGCTCGACTGCGTGTTAAAGAGACCACGCCGATAGGTGCTTTCCTGGATTGGGGACTATCTAAAGATCTGCTGCTGCCTTTCTCAGAGCAGCAGCGTGATGTGACGGAAGGTCTGTGGGTGAATGTCTTCATCTACATTGATAACTCGAACCGTATCGCGGCCTCAATGAAAACGGATCGTTATCTTGAGTCCAACCCAACCGACCTAAACAAAGAGATGCTGGTTGAAATGCTGCCCTGGCGTATGACTGACTTAGGCATGCTCTGCATCATCAATGATCGCTATGAAGGCCTTATCCATCGTCAAGACCTCACTCAGCATTTGAAATTGGGTCAGCGTCTGACGGGCTATGTTAAGCAGGTTCGTGAGGATGGACAGATTGACCTTATGCTGACGCCACCTGGTTATAAACGAGTCGGGTCTGTTGCCGATAAGCTGTTGGCTGAGTTGGAGGCGAACAGCGGCTTCTGTCCACTGGGTGATAAGAGTCCGCCTGAAGCGATTAATGCCCGTTTTGGTTGCAGTAAAAAAGCCTACAAAATGGCGATTGGTCAGCTGTTGAAAGAGGGCAAGATCCAAATTGAAGCGGATGGCCTTCGTCTAAAATCTTAAAATCTATCAGGAGAAATCGATGGAAGATCTACTACCCGAACTGTGCGATCGCTATGAAGATGATGTGCGCATTCTTGAACCGATGTTTGGTAACTTTGGCGGTCGTGAACGCTTTAGCGGAAAGATCGTGACGATCAAAGCGTTTGAAGATAACTCCTTGGTTCGTGAACAAGTTGCGCTACCTGGTGAAGGTCGAGTGCTGGTAGTTGATAGCGGTGGCTCTATGCGTCGCGCGATGTTGGGTGACATGCTGGCTGAGAAAGCAGTCAAGAATGGCTGGTCGGGTATTGTTATCTACGGCTGTATCCGTGACGTGAATGCCATTGGTGATCTTGACCTAGGTGTTCAAGCGTTGGGCTGCCACCCGTTGAAGACCGAGAAAAAAGGGGCGGGGGAATTAAATGTCACGCTTCGTTTTGGCGGTGTTGATTTCATTCCGGGTGAATATCTCTACGCTGATAACAACGGTCTGCTGGTTAGCGAAAAAGAGTTAACGATTGATTGAAAATTGACCAGCATAGGTCTATTATCCACAGCCCGTTCTTAGTTGAGCGGCTGTAATTTTTTCTATTTTATAAGTTGTTGTTTTTAAACAGATTTAAAATTTTTTCAAAAAAAGTTACAGATTCACGGAACTAAAAGACTTCACAGAGGGTCTACTGTTCTACAAGCAGGGCATTTTTTAAGCCCTATTTGGTAAATCACCAGCTTGAAAGCCTCTAAATGAGCAGTTATTACTGCTGACCGCAGCCTGGAACTCCCCCTTTATCCGGCCTGCGGTTTTTTATTGCCTAAATTTTAGCTAAGCCTAAATGCTTTCTAGAGTGCTTTGTCGTAGCGTGCTTTAAGAATCATTACACGTTCGATGTAGCGCTCTGTCTCGGGATAGGGTGGTATGCCTTGGTAACGTTTTACAGCCGTTGGCCCTGCGTTGTAGGCTGCTAGGGCCAATTTTGTGTCACCAAACTGCTCTAGCTGCTCTTTTAGGTATTGGCTCCCGGCAAAGATGTTCGCGCTAGGATCCTGTCGGTTCTCGACACCTAGGGAGAGTGCTGTCTTTTTCATTAGCTGCATCAAACCCATTGCCCCTTGTGAAGAGAGCGCGTTGCTTTTGAATGCCGACTCCGCATGAATCACGGCGCGAATAAGAGATTCGTCAACCTTGACTTGGTTGGCGGCGATTTGTGTAATGCTGCGAAAGTCTCGAGTGTTTAGAGGCACAGTGTGCCAATCGATTGATGGGTTTGACCGGCAGGCATAACAGTCAAATTTGAGTATTTCATAATGAGTGGTCTGTTTAGGGCGTCGATCGCTGAACGAGAGCACGCCTGACTCGTTGCGAAATTTATAGATGGTCTGCGAACTCTCACTTTTCGCAGAGGTGCTGTAGACTGAGTTGACTATCAGCAGTGTCGACAGCAGTGTTAGACGCTTGTTTAAATACATAATGCTCAAACTTTGAGGTTTACGTGAAGTATAGGCTACTTATTTTCGATTGGGATGGAACTTTAATCGATTCTCAAGCGCGTATCGTATCCAGTTTTCAGGGCGCTACGCGTGAGCTAGGTCTAAGAATCCCCAGTGATGAGTCAGTGCGAGATATTATTGGCCTTGGCTTGCCAGAGGCTATTCTTAAAGTCATGCCTGAATGTGATGCCGCAACGCGAGAGCTCATTCGGCAGGGTTACAGTAAACACTATCTAGAGGTTGATCAGACACCCACGGCGCTATTTGACGGTGCATTTGATGGACTGGGGCTACTCAAACAGCATGGCTATCGACTCTCGGTCGCGACTGGAAAAAGCCGCCGTGGTTTGGATCGCGTCCTGTCTGATACAGAGTTGGCGGGCCATTTTGAACTGACCAAGTGTGCTGATGAGACGGCATCCAAGCCAGATCCTTTGATGCTGCATGAGATCCTAGAAGAGACAGGTTTGGATGCTAGCGAAGTCCTTATGATTGGTGACACCAGTTATGATTTGGAGATGGCGCGCAGTGCGGGTATTGATCGAGTGGCTATGAGCTATGGGGTGCATGAGGTGGATGATCTGCATGCCTTTGAACCGTTGCAGGTGTTTGATCATTTTAATGAGTTAGTGGATTGGTTAAGGAGTTAATGTGGAACACAATCCTTGGGGTGAAAAGCCTAGTGATTCAAAAGAGAGTATTGAGCAGGCTAGTGGAACGGTTGTGCAAACTAATGAGAAGAGTGATCAGCCTGCTGTAGACAGTACCGATTCAAAAAGCTGGCGCTTGCTTGAAAAGCTGGTTGATAACGTCAACCGTGAGCAGCGCCGATCTCGCCGTTGGGGCATCTTCTTCAAGTCTCTGACCTTTATCTATCTGTTTGGTATCGCAGGCTTTTTTCTGTGGAGTGAGAAGTTCGCCTCCATTGAGGAGATCTCTAAGCCACATGTGGCAGTGGTTCAAGTGCGTGGCGTTATTTCAGACAGCAGCGAAGCCAGTGCTGATCTGTTGATCACCTCTCTGCGCGATGCGTTTGAGGCATCTGACAGTCTCGGTGTTATTGTGCGTATTAACAGCCCGGGTGGTAGTCCTGTTCAAGCCGGTTACGTCTATGATGAGATTGTTCGACTCCGTGCACTCTATCCTGATAAGGCGGTGATGGCCGTTATTACCGATATTGGCGCCAGTGGCGGTTATTACCTAGCCAGTGCCGCGGACGCTATCTATGCGGATAAAGCCAGCCTGGTAGGTTCAATTGGGGTCATTTCAAGTGGATTTGGTTTTGTCGATTTGATGGAGAAGCTAGGGGTTGAACGCCGTGCTCTTACCGCAGGCGACAGCAAAGCACTGCTAGACCCTTTCCAGCCGCTCTCGGATCAACAGAAGCGCTTTTGGCAATCTGTGTTGGATACTACTCACCAACAGTTTATTGACGCTGTGAAGCAGGGTAGGGGTGATCGTCTTGCTGATAACCCTGAGCTGTTCTCTGGACTAATCTGGACAGGTGAACAGGCCGTTGAATTGGGTTTGGTTGATGGGTTAGGCAGTGCTAGCTCTGTTGCTCGCGAACAGTTTAATACCGATCATCTAATTGATTACAGCTACCGTCCAAACGCGGTTGAACGCTTGGCAGAGCGTCTAGGTGTTGGGGTGGCCAGTCAGGTTATGAACACTCTCGGTATAACGAGCTCTATCCAGTTCAAATAGATCGCTAATAGCGTCTATTTTAGAAGCGGGTTGATGCCCGCTTCTAGTAATAGATGGTTTAACCCAATCAGTGGCAGGCCAATTAGAGTATTAGGGTCTCTGCTCTCAATCGACTCAAACAGTGTGATACCTAACCCCTCGCATTTAAAACTGCCTGCGCAGTCCAGCGGTTGCTCGCGATCAATGTAAGCTGTGATCTCTGCGTCTGACAGTTCTCTAAAGGTCACGACAACCTCTTCTAGATACTCTCTAGTCTCCTCAGTTTGGCTGTTGAAAAGCGCCAAAGAGGTTAGAAAGCTGACACGCCGACCGCTGCACAAAGAGAGCTGGGTAATCGCTCTCTCTTTGGTTAAAGGTTTGCCAAGAATCAGCTGGTCAAGCGTAGCCAGTTGATCAGACCCTATAATCCAGTGTGCAGGGAACTCTTTAGCTAACGCCTTGGCTTTCAGTTGGGCTAAACGAGCCGCACAAGCCTCTGGAGACTCACCGGCTATTGGCGTCTCATCGATGTCGGGAGAGGCGTGTTCAAACTCATTTAAAATGCGAGACAGTAGTTCGCGGCGATATTTTGAGCTTGAGGCTAAAACGATCGGTAATTGGTGGCTTTTCATCGATATTCCGCTGCGATTTTGTGCAGATTGGGCTTTTGTTAGCTAAAGAGGCTCTAACCTAACAAATATCCTCAATTAATGGCATATATTCCTTTACAGTTGGGCTTCAGATCCCTAGAATTGCGCGCTTATGTCGAACGGCCCTCTTCCGAAAAAAGTCGACCCTCGGAAACTTGCCGAGCGGGAAGCAGTTTTAACAGGCACTATTGCACTGCAATCTATGCCTCAGCTCTGCTCCTTGCTGGTCAGTCCCTGTGGTGATGTCAATGTAGAACTGGCTTTTGCCCTTGATGAGCAGAAGCTAAGAACTGTGACCGGACAAGCGAACGTTGAAGTTCAGCAACAGTGTCAACGTTGCTTGGAGCCAGTGACATTGCAATTGGAAGCAGAGTTCAGTTTAGCCGTTGTGTTAAACGAAGAGCAGGCCAAGAATTTGCCCCGTTACTATGATCCTCTACTGTTAGAGGATGATGTAAATCTTGCAGATTTGGTCGGAGAAGAGTTGATACTGAGTTTACCAGCCGTCTGTTATCATGATGACTGTTCAGTAAAAATGTCCTTCGGCGAAGATGAGATACCTGCGGAGCAGATTGAAAAACCGAATCCATTTAGTGTGCTAGCGAGCCTTAAGAAGTAGCGCTAGTAAAGTAAGATCCAGGAGTAAAAACCATGGCAGTACAGCAGAACAAAAAGTCTCGTTCACGTCGCGATATGCGCCGTTCACACGATGCACTTAGCAACCCAACTCTTTCAGTTGAACAGACTACTGGTGAGACTCACCGTCGTCACCACATGACAGCTGACGGTTTCTACCGCGGTCGTCAGGTTGTTGCAAAAGGCGACGAGTAAGTCTTAGCCGTGCAACACAGTTATTGCATCGCTGTTGATGCAATGGGCGGGGACTTCGGTCCCCGTATTACTGTTGAGGCCTCCCTCGCAGTTCTTAAAGATCACCCTGATCTATCGATTACCCTTGTGGGTGATCAAGAGCAGATCGCTCCCTATCTTCCTAAAGACGCTAATTCACAGTTAAGCCTTGTGCATGCTTCATCGGTTATTACGGCCGATATGAGGGTAATTTCCGCTCTGCGTGAAGGCTCGGACAGCTCAATGCAGTTAGCTCTGGATCAGCTCGCATCAGGTTCGGCCTGTGCCGTTGTGAGTGCTGGCAATACGGGGGCTTTGATGGCCCTTGCGAGACGCACCTTGGGAATGATTCAGGGGATCGATCGTCCCGCTATCTCTGCAGCTATGCCGACCTTGAAAGGCGAGTGTCAGGTCGTCGATTTGGGCGCTAACTTAGACTCATCCCCAGAGATGCTAAAGCAGTTTGCTGTGTTGGGGCGCGCTTTGGTGCGGGTTACAACAGGTAGAGATCCAAAAATTGGTCTGCTTAACGTAGGCTCTGAAGAGACCAAGGGCAACGAGACGCTTCGTGAAGCGAGTGCTCAGATAGCGGAACTTCCAGAGGTGAACTACATCGGCTTTGTTGAAGGCGCTGATCTGTTTGTTGGTGAAGCGGATTTGATCGTCTGTGATGGTCTGGTCGGTAACGTGGCCCTAAAGAGTAGCGAAGGGGTCGCTAAGCTGCTAGCTCATCGACTGCGCCAGGTGTTTGCAGGTTCACTCTACAGTAAAGTCATCGCATGGCTGGCTAGCCCAATGCTGACAGCCCTGACTAAATCGCTCGATTCAGGTCAAAGAAATGGTGCACTGTTTTTAGGTTTGAATGGTCTGGTCGTTAAAAGTCATGGTGCTGCGAACGCTAATGACTTTAAGGCGGCTTTAGAAAACACTCTGAATATGCTTAAAGCCGATCTGCCTAACCAGTTGGCGGATCAGGTTGCTCAGGATCTAAACAGTTCCCCTTAAGGGTTCAGATATTCCTCATATGATGTAAACTCCGCATTAGGAATTTTTATGGAGTTAATCTCCGACAGTTAATCGAGGACAACATGTCTCAATCACTTGCATTGGTCTTCCCAGGCCAAGGTTCACAATCACTCGGTATGTTGAGTGATCTAGCTGCACAGCACTCTATTATCACGGATACGTTTAAAGAGGCTTCTGAAGCCTTAGGTCAGGATCTTTGGGCTATTGCTCAAGAGGGGCCTGAAGCGGTTCTTAATAGCACTGAGAATACACAACCCGTTCTGCTGACTTCGAGTGTCGCTCTGTGGCGTTTATGGCAACAGCAGGGTGGTGAAGCACCCTCGGTTGTCGCAGGTCACTCACTGGGTGAATACTCCGCGCTAGTTTGTGCTGGTGCTATCTCCTTGGCTGACGGTGTGCGTCTGGTTCGCCTTCGTGGCGAGTTGATGCAGGCTGCGGTTCCTGCTGGTACTGGGGCGATGGCGGCAATTCTTGGTCTTGATGACGCGGCTGTTGTGGCTGCTTGTGAGCAAGCCGCTCAAGGTGCAGTGGTCTCTGCTGTTAACTTTAACTGCCCAGGTCAGGTCGTAATTGCCGGTGAGAAAGCAGCGGTTGAGCGTGGTGTGGAAGCTTGTAAAGAGGCGGGTGCTAAACGTGCAGTAGAGCTACCTGTATCGGTGCCTTCTCACTGTGCTTTGATGCAGCCAGCAGCTGAGAAGTTGGCTGAAGCATTGGCAAAGATTGAGATTACACTGCCAGCGATTAAACTCATTCACAACGTCAATGCATCGACCTGTGAAGATGTTGCTGAATTGCGTGATCTGTTGGTGCAGCAGCTGTACAGTCCAGTGCGTTGGACTGAGAGCGTACAAGCAATGTTAGCACTGGGTGTTGATCGCACCGTTGAGTGTGGTCCAGGTAAAGTTCTGTCGGGTCTGAATAAGAAAGTCGATCGCGCATTAACCGTTTTGAATATTGGTGATTCTGCGGGTCTAGAAAAAGCCCTAGAAGCACAAAATAGCTAAGGATTAAAAGATGAGTTTAGAAAATAAAGTTGCGCTAGTAACAGGTGCTACCCGCGGTATCGGTAAAGCGATCGCAGAGAACCTCGCTGCACAGGGCGCTACCGTTCTAGGAACTGCGACCAGTGAAGGTGGTGCTAGTGCAATCACTGAATACTTAGCTGCAGCCGGTAATGCGGGTAAAGGTTATGTACTAAACGTCTCTGATAAAGAGTCGGTTGATGCGGTACTGGCACAGATCCAAGAGGAGTTCGGTGCGGTTACCATTCTGGTCAACAATGCTGGTATTACTAAAGACAACCTGATGATGCGTATGAAGGATGATGAGTGGGATTCTGTGCTGAATACCAATCTTTCGTCAGTCTACCGCATGGTTAAAGGTGTTCTACGCGGCATGACAAAAGCGCGCTGGGGTCGTGTGGTCAGCGTCAGCTCTGTTGTGGCCTCTATGGGTAACGCGGGTCAAGCAAACTACGCAGCAGCTAAAGCAGGTATGGAAGGTTTTTCACGTGCATTGGCTCGTGAATTAGGTAGTCGTAACGTGACGGTCAACTGTGTTGCGCCTGGTTTCATCGATACCGATATGACGGCTGATCTACCTGAAGCACATAAAGAGATGCTGCAGTCTCAGATATCACTGTCACGTCTAGGTAAGCCTGAAGAGATCGCAGCAGTCGTTGGTTTCTTATGCAGCGAATCTGGCGGTTATGTGACCGGTGAAACGATCCAGGTCAACGGTGGTATGTACATGGGTTAAAACCCCCGTTTAGGTGTGGTTTTTTACCGTATAAAAGGTTGTAATTTCCATCAGATAGCGGATAATTGCACCCAGTTAACAATTGTTGCTTATCTTTTATGTAAGCAGCGGTTTTCTAAAATTCCCAAAGTGTCAGTATAGATACAGTGGGCGTTGAAACATTATAGGAATCGATATGAGCAATATTGAAGATCGCGTTAAGAAAATTATCGCCGAGCAACTTGGTGTTAAAGAAGAAGAAGTGACTAACGAAGCTTCTTTCGTAGAAGACCTCGGTGCTGATTCACTTGACACTGTTGAACTAGTAATGGCTCTTGAAGAGGAATTCGAAACTGAAATTCCTGATGAAGAAGCTGAGAAAATCACTACAGTTCAGCTAGCAATCGACTACGTTAACGCTAACCAGTAATCGGTTCTACGTACGTTCGAAAAGCCGCACCTGCCTAGAGTAGTTGCGGCTTTTCTTTTATTAGCCCATCGGAGAGTTTTAGATGTCGCGCAATCGAGTTGTAGTCACAGGTCTTGGTCTATTAACACCTGTTGGTCAAACGGTCGATGACACTTGGTCAAATATTCTTGCGGGAAAGAGTGGTGCAGGCCCAATTGAGCATTTTGATGCTTCGGCTTTCAGCACACGTTTCTCATCATCTGTTAAAGATTTTCAACTAGAGCCTTACCTCAACCCTAAAGAGGCTCGTAAGATGGATCTGTTCATTCAATACGGCATGGTGGCTGCTATTCAAGCAGTTGAAGATTCCGGTATTGAAGTCTCAGAAGAGAATGCACCACGCATTGGTTGTGCCATTGGCTCCGGCATCGGTGGTCTACCAATGATTGAAAACACACACGACATACTGAATAAATCAGGCCCTCGTCGAGTCTCTCCATTTTTCGTTCCTGGCAGTATCATCAATATGATCGCCGGTAACCTAGCCATTAAATATGGCTTCCGTGGACCGAATATTGCGATCACAACCGCCTGTACAACCGGTACCCACAACATTGGTCATGCGATGCGCATGATTCAATACGGTGATGCTGATGTGATGATCGCAGGTGGCTCTGAGATGGCGACAACGCCACTTGGTTTGGGTGGTTTTGCCGCTGCGCGTGCCTTGTCGAGTCGTAACGACGATCCACAAGCAGCAAGTCGTCCATGGGATCGTGATCGTGATGGGTTTGTGCTGGGTGATGGTGCCGGAATGTTGGTACTTGAGTCCTATGAGCATGCTAAAGCGCGTGGTGCGAAGATCTACTGTGAGTTGAGTGGCTTTGGTATGAGTGATGACGCCTACCACATGACTTCACCACCAGAGGATGGTGCCGGTGCTGCTCTGTCGATGACTAATGCGATTAAAGATTCCGGTCTGAACGTCGATCAAATCAACTACATCAATGCACACGGCACATCGACTCCGGCGGGTGATATTGCGGAATCCAATGCGGCTAAAGCGGTGTTGGGAAGCGCTGCTTCAGATGTCCGTATGAGCTCGACTAAATCTATGATAGGTCACCTATTAGGGGCTGCAGGTGCTGTCGAAGCAGCCTTCTGTGTGCTGGCTCTTCGTGATCAAGTAGCGCCGCCTACGATCAACTTGGATAACCCAAGTGAAGGCTGTGACCTTAACTATGTGGCTCACACGGCCCAAGAGGCGAAGCTATTTGCCGCTATGTCCAACTCATTTGGCTTTGGTGGTACCAACGGTACACTCGTCTTTAACAAGATCTAGCGACCGTTGAGTCGGGTGCCTATCGGCCCCGACTCATACTGATTGCTAATACTCATTGGGTTTAGGTTTGTTAAAACGAACAGTCATAGTATTTGTTGCTTTTTTTATGGTGCTTGCCTCTGTTGGGTGGAGCCAATATCAGTCCGTTCTTGATCTTCCTAAACAGCGTCTAGCGCTCCAGCAACCAACCACCTTGACGGTTCCTACTGGCTATACGGCCTCACGCTTGGTTCAAGAGCTATCCGATCGTCACTGGTTGGATGAGCCGTTCAAACTTAAGTTACTGTTTAAGCTTCAGCCAGAACTCACCAAGTTGCGCAGCGGCGAGTATGAGGTAAGGGTGGGTGATACCCTAGAGACCCTGCTTGATCGTCTCATATCGGGTCGATCTGTGCAGTATCGAGTGACCCTTATTGAGGGGGCAACCGTTAAAGAGATGCTGGCCTCTCTTGCAGACAATGAACTGCTTGAGAAAACATTGAGTGCTACGGATGCCGCCAGTTTGTCGACTGAACTGGGCCTCAATGTCGATTCATCTGAAGGCCTATTTTTAGCCGAGACCTACTATTTTGAGCGGGGTACAACGGACAAAGAACTGCTGCTTCGTGCACACAGAATGCTTAATGATGTGTTAGATAAGCATTGGCAGAGTCGTGATATAACATTGCCGCTTGAGAGTTCCTACAAAGCCCTTATTCTGGCATCTATCATCGAGAAAGAGACGGGTTTGAGTAGTGAGCGGGGGCAGATCTCGGGTGTCTTCATTCGTCGTCTGAATCGGGGTATGCGACTGCAGACCGATCCAACCGTGATCTATGGCTTAGGTGAGCGTTATCAGGGCAATCTGACACGTAAGCATTTAAAAGAGTCGACACCCTATAACACTTATAGAATTCCAGCGCTCCCTCCTACGCCAATTGCATTGGTAGGGGAGGATGCGATTGTCGCAGCGCTTAATCCTGAGCCTGGTAAGGCGCTCTATTTTGTCGCCAAAGGTGACGGTTCGCACCAGTTTTCAGATACACTAGAGCAACACAATCGCGCCGTAAGAGAGTATCAATTGAAACGTCGCAAAGATTATCGTTCTACACCAGAGGCCAACTAATGCAAGGCAAGTTCATTACACTCGAAGGTGGTGAAGGGGTCGGTAAAACGACCAACTTAGACTACATTCAAGACTGTCTCGAATCGTCGGGTATCGATCTGGTCGTGACACGTGAACCGGGTGGAACTGAATTGGCTGAACAGGTTCGTGAGCTGCTTTTGACCCCGCGATCTGAATCGATGTCCGAGATGACAGAACTCCTTCTTGTCTTTGCTGCTCGAGCACAGCATGTTGAGACCCTCATTAAACCCGCTTTGGCTGAAGGTAAATGGGTGCTTTGTGATCGTTTTATCGATGCGACTCATGCTTATCAGGGTGGTGGCCGAGCGATGAATCAAACGACTATTGATCAGCTAGAGTCGTTGGTGTTGTCCGATCTTCAACCCGACTTAACCCTACTGCTAGACCTACCGGTTGAGGTAGGTATGAGCCGTGCGCGTGCACGAGCTGCGCTCGATCGCTTCGAACAAGAGGAGATGAGCTTCTTTGGTCGGGTACGCGATCGTTACCTAGAGCGTGCAGCGGCTTCAAACGGACGCATTCGAATTATTGATGCAGAGCCTTCCATTCCTCAGGTTCAAGCCCAAATTGCGGCGGTGCTGCGTGAGTTTGGAGTTGCCTTGTGAGCATTCTTCCTTGGCAGGCAGAGTATTGGCAGCGTATTGATCAGTTGATCGCTGATAATAAATTACCTCATGCGCTGCTATTGGCTGGGCATAAAGGGGTGGGTAAACGTGCGTTTGCTGAGCACCTCGCTAAACGCTTGCTCTGTAATAACCCTAGGGGTTCAGAACCCTGTGGTCAGTGTAAAACCTGTGAGCTGATTCAGCACGAAACGCATCCGGATCTGCTTCACCTTTCACCTGAAGAGGCCGGCAAGGTGATCAAAGTTGATCAGGTGCGCGAAACCATTGATCGCTTGCACGGCACTGCGCAGCAGGGTGGTTATCGCGTCTTGATCATCGATCCTGCAGAAGAGATGAATATCTCTGCGGCCAATGCTCTGTTGAAAACCCTCGAAGAACCTGGCAATAACACACTCATTCTGTTGATTGTTCACCAGTTAGGTCAAGTGATGCCGACCATTCGTAGTCGTTGTCAAAGAGTTGAATTTAGCCTGCCTGAAGCCGGTTTGGCGACCGATTGGTTGGCCGAAAAGCTTCAGCTACCACCGGAAAAAGCCAAAGGTTACTTGGGGTTAGCGCAAGGAGCTCCATTAACAGCTTACGAATGGAAGTCCGGCGGTGCGATTGATCTTCGTGCCAATTTTCTGGGTGGCTTGGCCGATCTGTTGCGTGCACGAGTCAGCCCAGTCGCCTTGGCAGAGAAATACCAAAAAGAGGATCTGCGTCTGCCTCTAATTTGGTGGCAATCTCTGTTGGGTGATATTGTTAGAATTCAGATGGCGCAGGATGAACAGCCTCGTATCAACTTGGATATGCGTAAGATGGTGGATTCAGTTGCAAAACAGGCGAATGCAAGCCGTGTACTGAAACTCTATGAGTCAGTTCAAGTTGAATTAAACGCGATCCAACGCCACCTAAACCCCAATAAGCAGCTACTATTAGAGAAACTGTTTTTTGATTGGAAAGAGTTGAGTGTTAAGTAATGGTTGAGACAGTTAAATCAGAAAATCACGGCATCCTCGGTCTCGTTATACATACGAAAGAGGATCTCTATCGTGCTTACATGCCGTTTTTAGAGCGTGGTGGTCTGTTTATACCAACCAAAGATCAGTACGAGCTAGGCGAAGAGATCTTCCTGCTGCTATCGCTAATGGGCGAGCCTGATAAGATCCCTGTCACCGGCAAAGTGGTTTGGCAAACACCCAAGAATGCGCAGGGCGGTAAAGTGCCGGGGATTGGCATTCAACTCTCATCTGACGAGACTGAGCTGCTTAAGAAGATTGATACCTACCTTGCGGGTGCACACGAATCGGGCCGTCAAACCCTTACCATTTAATTTTCATCGTTTTCAAAGTTTACAATCATGTTCATCGATTCTCATTGTCACTTAGACCGTTTAGATCTCTCCAAACATAACGATTCACTGACTGAGCTGCTTAATGATGCGCGTCAACGCGGTGTATCTAAAATGCTCTGTGTCGGTATCGATATGAATCTCTACCCTGCGATGTTGGAGGCGATAGAGGGACAGTCTGATGTCTACGCTTCGGTTGGCATTCACCCATGCCACGTCGAAGAGAGTCCTTGGGATGAAGCTCAGATTCGCCAAGCGGTTGCGGCTAATCAGCGTGTCGTTGCCTTAGGTGAGACTGGACTCGATTTCTTCTATAAGACGGATACCAAAGAGCAGCAGGTAGAGAGTTTTGCTAACCACTTAAAGCTGGGAAGTGAGTTGGATCTCCCCGTCATCATTCACACACGTGAAGCGAGAGAAGAGACGCTTGAGGTGATGCAGGAGCATGCGGATCCAAAGACTGCTGGGGTGATGCACTGTTTTACAGAGACGATGGAGATGGCGATGCGCTCAATTGAGCTCGGCTTTATGATCTCTTTCTCAGGCATTATCACCTTTAAGAACGCCGCAGATCTTCGCGAGGTCGTTAAAGCGGTTCCATTGGATAAGTTCCTCATTGAGACCGATTCACCCTATCTAGCGCCTGTACCTTATCGCGGTAAACCGAACCAACCAGGTTACGTCGCAGAAGTCGCACAGTGCGTTGCTGATCTTAAAGGGCTACGAGTAGAAGAGGTGGCTGAACGTTCAGCGGCTAACTTCCACCGCCTGTTCAAAAAAGCGGTTTAGATAACCTACAGACAGTTGTCCGGTTTAGGCAGTCCTGCAATCAGGGCAATACGTTTAACCGGGCTACCCTCGCCAGGAAAGAGCTGCATTAGGTAGATACTTTTCCCTTTATCAGCCCCCAGATGCAGTGTGGTGTATTTGATGAACGGACGCATCGCAGGGGATAGTTCAAACTCTTGATAGAACTGACGCATCAGGTCAATCAATTCCCAGTGAGCTTCTGTAAGCTCTAGATCAATGCTCTCTGCAAAGGACTCAGCCAGCTCAACATTCCACTGAGTTAAATTTTCTAGGTACCCTTCGGCATCCAATGGGTAGCTAACACCGTTAACCAGCAGATCACTCATTAGAACCAACTCACAGAGCGCGGATACTGAATCGTCAGATCGACAAACCCACCATCGCTACAGGTCGGTAATGAACTAAGGACCCCACGAGCCTGGCAATCGCACTCTAAAACCGTCGCGGGGCAGGGGAGTTCTTGTAATGAACGGCTTAAGCCTTCAGAAGCCCAGTAGACGCCATTTTCGATAAGAAGTAGATGATCATCAGCCTGCAGTAGCTCAAGGCATGCCTGAAGCTTGTTGGGGCTGTTAGGCGGTGTATTGACGATGTAGAGAGTGCCTCTGATCTTGTCGTTGGAGCTAGACATGGAAAATATGATCCTGTTGGCGAATGAGTAGTGCGATCTCAGAACGACTCAACGCTTTTGCCGGCAGAGCAAGCTTGTCTTGAGTAATGCCTCGCTCCTCTAAAGAGTCAGCACAATAGAAGAGATCCTCTACATCGTAGAGCGGAAGCGCCTGCTGCATGGCGGAAAGGTTTTTCTGCTCTATCACTGCTGGGTTTTGATCCGGTAGCAGTTGGAACACGCCATCACCCTGAAACAGAAGAGAGACCTTCTGATCAAACAGAGCGGCAGCCAAAGCAAGGTCAGTTGCCTCTCGGGCTTGAGCGCTTCCATAAGGTGCTGAAGAGGTGATCACAAGAAACTGTTTCATGAACCAGCCCCAAAGGTAACGACACGGTCAGATTCCACCGCACTGGCGACTAGCTGCCCCAGACCCGATAGATCATAGCCGTCCGCTAAATTGTCACCCGTCTTGCTGTAGCGGCTACTCTCCGCTGAGTTAATAACCCCACGCCGTACCGCCGCCGCAATGCAGACAACAGCATCCAGTGAGTGTTGAGTAACAAACTGCTGCCACTGCTCAGGCAGGTTTAACTCATCTTGCGGAGCAACACTGTGACTGGTCGCATTGTGAACCCCAGCACCATAAAAAAATAGGCGCTCAATGCTATGACCCGCCTTCAAAAGCGTACGAGCAAAGCGCAAAGCGGTATGGCTGCTCTGATGATCGATCGGCGCGGATTGAATGATGAGGGTGTATTTCATGGTGAGAATTCTAACAACTTATTTCTGATAGGCACATCTTTGTGGGTGTTTTGTTATTGAAGATCAAAAGCGAATACCCAGCCTAAAGGCTGGCCATTGGCACTCTCGATCGGACGTGGACGACTGGCATGAAGTTCGAATCTGGCAATGTTGGAGCGGTCTTGAAAAGGCCGCGATGTGTATTAACGTGAATTTAGCTAACGGCACCAGTGACTGGCTTTAGCCTGTCATCTGCTATATCGGTGTTTTCCAGATTGGTAATAAAGCCTACCTGCGGTTGACAGGCTGAAGGCCAGTTAAGTCCAGGGATGGTCTATATGCAGTCATTGCAGGAGCAAATTACTGCCACCGAAAAGATCGCCACCTCTTCGATATGCCTCCAACAAAAAATCCCCGCTATTGCGGGGATTTTTAAAGAAACTCAAACAACAAATTAGTCGTCGTTAAACGCACCCACTAGGCTCAGTAGGTGAACAAACAAGTTGTAGACGTTTAGGTAGAGACCCACCGTCGCCATGATGTAGTTAGTGTAGGTACCGTTGATGATGTTGCTTGTATCGTACAGAAGGAAACCTGCCATTAGGAATACAACCGCGGCAGAGAAAGCAAGCTGCATGCCTGATACATCCACACCGAACAGAGGCAGGATGAACATCGCAAGCATTGCTACGATCAGTACGATAGAGCCCGCAGCCAGGAATCCACCCATGAAGCTAAAATCACGGCGGCTAGACATGACGTAGCCCGTTAGACCGAAGAAGGTTACAGCAGTCATACCCAGAGCCGTCGCTACAATTTGACCGCCATTCGGTAGTGCTAGGTAGGAGTTAAGGATTGGTCCTAGACCAAAACCCATTAAACCTGTGAAAAGGAAGGTCAATGGAAGTGCAGCGGCTGTATTCTGCTTCTTGTTGATGACAAAAAGCATAATGAAGCTGACGATGATGCTTCCTAGGTAGACGATAAACGGTGGGTTGATCGCCATAGAGATAACGGCAGTGACGGTACTGAATACCATGGTCATCGCAAGCAGCATGTATGTGTTGCGAATCATTTTATTGGTATCGCGTACGGCACCCTGTGCTTGTGTGTTGATACTGTCGTAAGTGGCCATAATGTCCTCTTCTCGTTGCTGGTTTGGTTCGGTTTATTACAACCTGAACGCTTTAGTTTTATAGCTCTTTATAATGTTGAGCATTTTACTCAAGATTTCAAGTTTTTAGTTATGATTTTTAACCTTAACCCCCAGTAAATATGGGGCTTTTAAGTAATATCGATTGGTTCGAAGTGGATGCTTAAATGATTCAATGCCGGTACAATTCTGCAATAAATTTTTATTAAAGGGTTGTTGGGTTTGGCACAAGCACACGAGAGTTTTCAATTTATCCGTTCAGAAATGATCAACTCGCTCGGAATCGAAATGAGCGAGTATGAGCACAAGGCGACAGGGGCTAAGCACTTCCACCTTGCAACTGATTATGATGAAAACGTCTTCTTAGTGGCCTTCAGAACCATGCCTGAAGATTCAACCGGGGTGGCTCATATCCTCGAACATACAGCGCTTTGTGGTAGTGAGCGTTTTCCTGTTCGTGATCCCTTCTTCATGATGACTCGCCGTTCACTGAATACCTTCATGAACGCGTTTACCAGCAGCGATTGGACTGCGTACCCCTTTGCCAGCCAGAACCGTAAAGACTTTTTCAATCTCTTGGATGTCTATCTTGATGCTGCATTTTTCCCGCGTCTCGACCCATTAGATTTTGCGCAAGAGGGACACCGTGTAGAGCTAGCGGAAGCGGGTAATCCAGAGTCGGACCTGCTCTTTAAAGGAGTCGTATTCAACGAGATGAAGGGGGCCATGAGCTCAACCACATCGGTGCTGTGGCAAACCGTCTCTAAATACCTTTTCCCAACGACGACCTACCACTACAACTCGGGCGGAGAACCTGCGGATATTCCAGATCTGACATACGATCAGTTAAAAGCCTTTCATGAGACCCACTATCACCCAAGTAATGCCATTGTCATGACCTTTGGTGATATTCCCGTTGACGAATTACAGCGTCGCTTTGAAGAGCAGGCGTTTAATCGTTTTGAACGACTCGATTCTGAATTAAGTGTGCCTGATGAGAAGCGTTACTTTGCCCCGATCAAGGTAGAAGAGGCCTACCCACTCGATCAGGGTGAGACAGAGGGTAAGACCCATCATGTCATTGGTTGGTTGACCAAACCGTCGATCGATCTTAAGGCAGAGCTTGAGGGGCAACTTCTGTCACGCGTTCTGTTGGATAATTCCAGTTCACCCCTGCGAGCCGCTCTAGAGTCAACAGATTTAGGAGCTGCACCTTCACCGCTTTGTGGTATCGAGGACTCTAATCGCGAAATGTCATTCCTCTGTGGTATCGAGGGGAGTGAGCCTGAGCGAGCGGCGCAGTTTGAGCAGCTGGTGTTGGATACGCTGCAAGAGGTGGTTGATCAGGGTGTTGATCCATCCGTTGTGGCCGCCCAACTGCACCAGTTGGAGCTTCAACAACGAGAAATTACTGGTGATCACTACCCCTTTGGTATGTCGCTAATCCTAGCCTCCCTATCAAATGCGATTCACCGTGGTGATGCCATTGCGAGCCTCAATATTGACTCTGTTCTGGATCAACTACGAGAGGAGATTAAAGACCCTCAGTTCATTCCGAATCTAGTAAAAACTTGGTTGCTCGATAACCCGCACCGTGTGCTACTCACTCTAAGGCCTGATACCGAATTGAGTCAGCGTAAAGATCAGGCTGAGGCGGATCGTCTGGCCCAATACAAACAGAGTTTGAGTCGTGAAGCGTTAGAGTCGATCGATGCGCTCGCTAAACAGCTCGAAGAGCGTCAAACCCAAGCCGATGACCCTTCACTGCTGCCAAAAGTGACTTTAGAGGATGTTCCTGTTGAATGTCACTTCCCGGTAGGTGATCAGGTCAATGATTCCACTACTTGGTTTACAGCCGGCACCAATGGCATCGTCTACCAACAGCTGCTGTTTGATCTGCCAGAACTAACGGCAAGGCAGCAGACCCTTCTACCACTCTACACTCAGTGTCTAACGGAATTGGGTAGTGCTGGCCGAACCTACAAAGAGCACCAGGCATTGGAGAGCGCCATTAGTGGTGGTATCTCTGCTTCTATCAATGCCCGAGCAGCGACCGATGATGCGACACAACTGCGCGCTATTCTGACCTTATCTGGCAAAGGGTTAGTTGTTAATCAAGCGGCACTCTCTGAGTTGATGGCCGATATGTTGGTTTCAGCACCTTTTAATGAGACGGCTCGTATTGCTGAGTTGCTCAATCAGAACGCGTCTCGAAAAGAGCAGTCTGTTACCGGTCAGGGGCACTCGTTAGCGATTTTGGCCGCCAGTGCTGGTTTGGCACCTGGGGCTGGTTTCTCTCACGCCTCTAGAGGTTTGCCATCGATTAAATTGGCCCGTGAGTTGGCTGATCAATCCAGTGATGAAAGCCAGTTGAACGCCTTGGCTGAAGAGCTTAGAGGCATTCACCAAGTGATTATGGCCTCTAGCCCTAAAGCGCTATTAGTGGCGGATTCAGAGCATAAAGAGAGCTGTCTGCGCCAGTTTGAAAAAGAGTTTGCGCGTCTATCCTCTGGCTCGATCGATAAGCCTTTCCAGGTATCGGCTGAAGCGCCAGTGAAGCAGCAGGCTTGGATCGTTAATACACAGGTTAACTTCTGTGCCAAGGTCTTCAGGACCGTCACCGTAGCGCATCCAGATGCCGCCGCGTTGACCGTTGCAGGTGAGATTCTACGAAACGGTTACCTGCACCGTGCCATTCGAGAGCAGGGCGGTGCTTACGGTTCAGGTGCCAGCCAAGACAGTGGTGACGGGCTATTCCGCTTCTACAGCTACCGTGATCCCAACAGCATCGAGACGATCAACCACTTCGATCAATCAGTGGCTTGGTTGCTTGACGGTGGTGCGGATTCTGAGAAGTTGGAAGAGGCTATCTTGGGTGTGATCAGTTCGATCGATAAACCGGGTTCACCGGCAGGCGAAGCCAAAGCGACCTACCTGAATGCACTCTTTGGCCGTACACCAGAACAACGCATGGAGTATCGCTCAAGAGTGTTAGCTGTGACTTTGGGTGATATTGAGCGAGTGGTTAATCAGTATCTATCAAACCCTGAAGAGGGCTATGAAGCGATTGTGACCAGCGCTAAAACAGCAGAGACTCTCTCTGACAACTACCAGCGATTCTCATTGTGAGTGAGCAGGGTGCAAACCAGCTCTTAAAAGGGGTTCTGTTAGTTATTTTTGCAGAAGCGGTCTTGGTGGCTACCGGTGTGTTAATTCGAACCGTCGCTGAGGCGCTCTCGGTTGCGCAGCTGGTCTTCTTACGAAACGCTTTTGGTCTGCTCATTATGCTGCCACTGGTGTTGGGTGCGAAGGGGATTTCGCTGAAAACCTCACGCATCAACCTTCATTTGGGTAGGGCTCTGGTTGGTGTCTCTGCCATGTCCTGTCTCTACTATGGCTGGACTCATCTTCCACTAGGTACGGCAGCCCTGTTAAAACAGACGGCACCGCTGTTCATGCCACTGCTGGCGCTCTGGTTCTTGAAAGAGAAGATCCACCCCATCCTGTTTTGGTCCCTGCCGATCGGGTTTATTGGGGTAGCACTGGTCCTTAATCCAGCCAATGCCGGTCTGCAACTGGCGGTTTTGATAGGTCTTGCTGGTGCATTGCTTGGCGCTCAAGCGAAGATCTTCGTGCGTAAAATGAAAGATACAGAACCCTCTCGCAGGGTGGTCTTCTACTTCTCGCTATTTGCGTCTCTATTCAGTGCGCCCTTTGCACTGCAGGGTTGGGTTGCACTGGGTTGGTTTGAGTTAGCGGGGGTCATTGGAATCGCTGCGCTATCGACCTTGGCGCAACTCTCAATGACTAAGGCATACCATAGCGCCCCCGCTGGTTATCTTGGGCCATTCACCTACAGCTCAGTCATCATAGCCAGTCTGGTCGGTTGGTTGTTGTGGGATGAGACTCTAGCAACCTTAACGATTGCCGGTATGGGGTTGATTGTGTTGGGTGGGGTGATGACGTTGAAAGCGAAAGCCTAGTTTGGGCAGATTGCCGGTGACTGGCTTTAGCCTGTCACCCGCTCTTTTAGTTTACTGCCAAGCTCTGCACGTAATTTAAAAGCGGATGACAGGCTAAAGCCTGTCACCAGTACGTTGGAGCCTTATCGAAGATGAGGCGATCTTTTTTCGCGACCTTTTCAAGATCGCTCCAACAAAAAAACCGCGGCAAGCCGCGGTTTTTTTATTCACGCTAACCCTTAGGCATCGATGATGCTGTTTAGAGTCTCACTTGGGCGCATAACCTTAGTTACAACGTCTAGCGGTGCATGGTAGTAACCCTGAAGATCCGCTGGGTTGCCTTGAACGGCTGCTAGCTCTTCTAGGATTTTCGCTTCGTTAGCGCTTAGATCTTCAGCAACTTTAGCGAAGGTTGCTGCTAGCTCTTTATCTTCTTCCTGCTGTGCAAGTTCCTGTGCCCAGTAAAGGCCTAGGTAGAAGTGGCTTCCGCGGTTGTCCAGTTCACCAGTACGACGAGAGGGTGACTTACCACGCTCAAGTAGTGTTTCAGTTGCACGATCGAGTGCTGCTGCAAGAACTTTAGCACGTGGTTTGTTCTCTTTGATGCCTAGCTCTTCTAGTGAGACACCGATTGCAAGGAATTCACCTAAAGAGTCCCAACGTAGGTGGTTCTCTTCGACAACCTGCTGTACGTGCTTAGGTGCAGAACCACCAGCGCCTGTTTCGTACATACCGCCGCCCGCAAGCATTGGAACAACGGATAGCATCTTAGCAGAAGTGCCTAGCTCCATGATTGGGAATAGGTCGGTTAGGTAGTCACGAAGTACGTTACCGGTAACAGAGATGGTATCCATGCCACGGATTAGACGCTCACAAGTAGAGCGCATCGCGCGTACGTAAGACATGATGCGAAGATCTAGACCTTCAGTGTCGTGTTCTTGTAGGTAGAGTTCTACCTTCTTACGAAGTTCACGGTCGTGGGCACGTTCAGCGTCTAGCCAGAAGATCGCAGGAGTGTCTGATTGACGTGAACGAGTCACAGCCAATTTAACCCAGTCACGGATCGCAGCATCTTTGGTCTGACACGCACGCCAGATATCACCTTTCTCAACTTTGTGGCCCATCAATACAGTGCCGTCTTCAGCAACGACGCGCATGATGCCATCCTCTTCCATTTCGAAGGTCTTATCGTGCGAACCGTACTCTTCCGCTTTCATCGCCATTAGACCGACGTTTGGAACGGTACCCATAGTCGTTGGATCGAACGCACCGTGCGTTTTACAGAAGTTGATCATCTCCTGGTAGATACGAGCGTAAGTCGATTCAGGCATGACCGCTTTAGTGTCTTTAGTCTTGCCGTCAGGGCCCCACATCTTACCTGAGTTACGGATCATCGCAGGCATAGAGGCGTCGACGATAACGTCTGAAGGTACGTGAAGGTTAGTGATGCCTTTAACGGAATCAACCATCGCCATTTCTGGGCGGTGCAGTGCAGCTGCGTGGATATCTTCTAGGATCTCTTCACGCTTAGAGTTAGGCAGTGTTTCAAGCTTATCAAGAATGTTACCCATACCGTTGTTAGGGTTAACACCTAGCTCTTCAAACAGCTCGCCCCACTTGTCCCATACCTCTTTGTAGAAGACAGTCACTGCGTGACCGAAAACGATTGGGTGAGAGACTTTCATCATGGTCGCTTTCACGTGCAGTGACCACATAACACCAGACTCTTTACAGTCTTGAAGTGTCTCTTCGAAGAAGTTGCGTAGCGCTTTAGCGCTCATGAACATGCCGTCAAGTACTTCGCCTTTCTGAAGGTCTAGCTCTTTCTTAACAGTGATGTTGCCATCGCCACAGATGAATTCGATACGGACCTTAGTGTCCTTCTCCATCGTTACAGACTGTTCGCTTGAGAAGAAGTCGCCGCCGTTCATGTAGTCAGCGTGCGTACGTGACGCTTTGCTCCATTGCCCCATGCTGTGTGGGTGCTTGCGTGCAAAGGCTTTAACAGCCGCTGGAGCACGACGGTCTGAGTTACCCTGACGTAGTACAGGGTTAACAGCGGAACCTAGAATCTTAGAGTAACGATCACGGATCTCGATCTCTTTGTCGTTACGTGGCTCATCTGGGAATTCAGGTACGTGGTAGCCCTGGCCCTGAAGTTCAGCAATTGCAGCTTTCAACTGAGGTACAGAGGCTGAGATGTTTGGTAGTTTGATCAGGTTAAGGTTTGGATCAGAGGTCATGTTACCTAGTTGTGCTAGACCGTCTTCAACCTTCTGTTGATCGTTAAGGTACTCGGGGAAAGAGGAGAGGATACGTCCTGCTAGTGAGATGTCGCAGAGTTCAACATTAATGTCTGCGGTTTTAGCAAACTTACGTACGATCGGTAGTAGTGATGCTGTCGCAAGTGCTGGTGCTTCGTCAGTGAGTGTGTAGACGATGGTACTTGGTTTTTTAGCCATTCTAGTCCCCAAATGTTAACGGTAGGATTCCATCAAATTGAAGTTTGTGACCTCAATTTATTTCCTTCGGAATCTGCGGTGATAGTTTCGCAGCGCGCATTATACTGGGGTGTGTAGTTATTTTACAGAGCGGGACTAAGACTTAAGGTGTAGGAGTGCTAGGTCGATTTGGATCAAGTTAAGTCGGGAAAGTTATAAGGTGGTTTGGCGTGGTTTATCCAGAGGTTTTGCTAAGACCGGGTGACTGGCTTTAGCCTGTCATCCGCTGTCTGGTGTTCGCAGAGGTTCTGGAAAACGCTGGTGATGCCGATGACAGGCTAAAGCCAGTCACGGGCACTTTGGTGTAAGTTCATCACAACGTTGAGAGGCCTTAGGTTCGCGGTTTCCCCTTCGGGGGATTCGATCCTACAATCGGGTTTTGTAGCAGATTATCTACAAGGCAGTGTTGTAGGAGCGAATTTGAGCGAAGCGAAAAACCGCGAATAATCATAATGGTGCCGATCAAGGTACGGGTGACAGGCCTTCAGCCTGTCACCGCATTCAAATCACGTGCTTTTACAACGACTCCGGCTCATACCCTAGATTCGGTGCCAACCAGCGCTCAGCTTCTGACAACTCCATCCCTTTACGATGAGCGTAGTCCTCTACCTGGTCTTCGCTGATCTTGGCAACACCAAAGTACTTCGCCTCAGGGTGGCTGAAGTACCATCCGCTGACAGCGGCGGTGGGTAGCATGGCAAAGCTATCAGTCAGCGTCATGCCGACCTGCTGCTCGACATCCAGAAGCTCCCACAGTAACCCTTTTTCGGTGTGGTCAGGGCAGGCTGGGTAGCCAGGTGCTGGGCGAATGCCAACATACTCTTCGCGAATCAACGCTTCGTTATCGAGAGACTCTTCAGAAGCATAGCCCCAATAATCCCTGCGGACATCTGCGTGGAGTTTCTCGGCAAGCGCTTCGGCAAGACGGTCAGCTAGGGCTTTAACCATAATCGACTGGTAGTCGTCATGGTCTTTTTCGAACTCGGCCACCATCTCGTCAACACCAATGCCCGCCGTGACGGCAAAGGCGCCTAGATAGTCCGGTGTACCACTCTCTTTACTCGTAATGTAGTCCGACAGACAGTGGTTGTATCGACCTTCAATCTTTTGCGTCTGCTGACGTAAGTGGTGAACCGTCGTTAATAGCTCAGTCCGACTCTCGTCCTTGTAGAGTTCGATGTCATCACCGACGCGGTTAGCTGGGAATAGCCCAACGACAGCGCGTGCCTCTAACAGTTTTTCCGAAACAATCTTATTTAGCATCGATTTGGCATCTTCAAACAGTTTAGTTGCCTGTTCGCCAACAATCTCATCGGTCAGGATGCGAGGGTATTTGCCGGCCAGCTCCCAAGATTGGAAGAACGGCGTCCAGTCAATGAACTCAAGCAGTGATTCCAGTGGAATATTATTGAGGGTGTGGATGCCAGGTTTGTTGGGTACTGGCGGTAGGTAGCCTTCCCAGTTTACCGGTTCTGCATTCGCACGAGCCGCATCGATGTTGACGCGACGCTGCTCATTTTGACGGGCCAGGTGACGCTCACGAACCGCCTGGTACTCTTCACGAGTGTCGGCAATGAACTGCTCTTTACGCTCTTTCGAGAGTAGGGCAGAGGCAACACCGACCGAACGTGATGCGTTGGTTACGTGCACCACTTGGTTGTTCTGGTAGCTAGGTTCAATCTTAACTGCAGTGTGTGCTTTTGACGTGGTTGCGCCACCGATCAACAGCGGTATGTCAAAGCCTTGGCGCTGCATCTCTTTAGCAACATGCACCATCTCATCCAGTGACGGTGTGATCAGTCCAGACAGACCTATAATATCGGCGTTCTCTTCGCGGGCTGTTTTCAGAATGGTCTCTGCAGGGACCATGACACCGAGGTCGATGATCTCAAAGTTGTTACACTGCAGTACCACCCCAACGATATTCTTACCGATGTCGTGCACGTCACCTTTTACGGTCGCCATGATCACTTTGCCGGCTGAACTCGACTCGCTGCCATCTTTCTCCGCCTCAATGTAAGGCATCAGATAGGCAACCGCTTTCTTCATAACGCGGGCCGATTTCACCACCTGAGGCAGGAACATCTTACCGGCGCCAAACAGATCACCTACAACGCCCATACCATCCATTAATGGACCTTCGATGACGTGCAGTGGACGATCGTACAGGTGACGACACTCTTCGGTATCTTCATCGATGTAATCGGCAATGCCTTTGACTAGGGCGTGCGATAGGCGCTCTTGGACAGGCAGTTCACGCCATGCCAAATCAGCCCCGTTCGCTTGAGTGGCCGCATCACCTCGATACTGTTCAGCGTGCTCGAGCATTCGCTCGGTACCGTCTTCGCGACGGTTAAGTACGATATCTTCAACATGCTCACGCAGCGCTTCAGGTAGGTCGTCATAGATCGCCAACTGACCCGCATTGACGATACCCATGTCCATGCCCTGTTTGATGGCGTGGTAGAGGAATACACAGTGGATCGCTTCGCGGACCTTGTCGTTACCACGGAACGAGAACGAGACGTTGGAGACACCGCCCGAGATCATAGCGTGCGGTAGGTTCTTTTTGATCCAACCAGTCGCCTCAATAAAGTCGACTGCGTAGTTGTCGTGCTCTTCGATGCCGGTAGCAATGGCAAAGATGTTCGGATCAAAAATGATATCTTCAGGTGGGAAGCCTACGGTATCGACCAGCACGCGATAAGAGCGCTCACAGATCTCAATCTTGCGCTCATAGGTGTCGGCTTGACCCACTTCATCAAAGGCCATCACGACCACCGCAGCACCGTAGCGACGAATCAGCTTGGCTTGAGCTATGAACTTCTCTTCACCCTCTTTGAGTGAGATGGAGTTAACAACGCCTTTACCTTGTATGCGTTTTAGACCCTCTTCGATGATCTCCCATTTAGAGGAGTCGAGCATGATCGGCACACGTGAGATATCTGGCTCGGATGCAATCAGATTGAGGAAGCGAATCATGGCCGCTTCGGCATCCAGCATCCCCTCATCCATATTGATGTCGATGATCTGTGCACCGTTATCTACCTGCTGACGAGCGACCTCTAGTGCTGTCTCGTAGTCACCCTCTTTAATGAGTCGGCGGAAACGAGCAGAGCCGGTGACGTTGGTCCGTTCACCGACGTTAACGAACAGAGTCTCAGCTCCAATGTTTAGAGGCTCTAGGCCGGCTAGGCGACACTCTATCGGTAGATCTGGAATCTGACGTGGCGCTTTAGAGATGATCCCTTCGCGAATGACGCGTATATGATCTGGGGTTGTGCCACAACAGCCACCCACCACATTGACGAAGCCAGAGTCGACCCATTCGGCAATTTCGCTCAGCATCTCTTCAGGCGATTCATCATATTCACCAAAGGCGTTGGGTAGACCCGCGTTAGGGTGAACAGAGACATAGGTATCCGCTATACGAGAGAGCTCCTCAACGTACTGGCGTAACTCTTTAGGGCCTAGGGCACAGTTCAAACCGATGGTGAGTGGTTTAGCGTGACGAAGAGAGTTCCAGAACGCCTCGGTCGTTTGGCCAGAGAGCGTGCGGCCTGAAGCGTCAGTGATGGTGCCACTGATCATCAATGGGAGTCTTAGATTGTGATCGTCAAAGTACTGCTCACAGGCAAAAACGGCCGCTTTAGCGTTCAAGGTATCGAAGATGGTTTCGATCAGAATCAGGTCTGCACCACCGGTGATCAAACCATCAAGCGACTCGGTGTACGCTTCAACCAGTTGATCAAAGGTGATGTTACGAAAACCGGGATCGTTTACATCGGGTGAAATGGTAGCGGTGCGGTTGGTCGGGCCAAGTACACCTGCAACAAAACGAGGGCGGTCTGGTGTCTCGGCCGTCATACGATCTGCAGCACGACGTGCCACTTTAGCCGCTTCGACATTGATCTCGTGGTTGATCGATTCCATCTCATAGTCGGCCATCGCGATGGTGGTCGCGTTGAATGAGTTGGTTTCAATAATGTCGGCGCCCGCTTTGAGGTACTCGTAGTGAATATCTTCGATAATCTTGGGCTGTGTTAACACCAATAGATCATTGTTACCTTTGACGTCACAGTGCCAATCTGCAAAGCGCTCACCACGGTAGTCGGCTTCTTCTAGCTTGTACCCTTGGATCATCGTACCCATGCCACCATCCAGAATGAGGATGCGCTCTTTGAGTAGCTGTTTTAGTAGTTGATCGGTTGCAGAATAGTCACGCACGCTGTCACGCCTTTTATCTAAACGAATTTTGAGGCGCATATTCTATAACAAGTTGATTGGAATGGTTTTGATTGCATTTCATCTTTGACTGAAATCAGCTCATGTTTAACCTGAATTGACGTTGAATATTGTTAGAACGATTACGCAGGTGCAAAATTTAGATGATAAGAGTAAAATCGCGACCTCGTTCGACTCAGGGATAGAATCCCCAACCAATTCATGGGTTATAGATATGCTACAAACTTTCTTAAAAGCGAAGCTGCACCGCGTGACAGCCACTCATGCTGAACTGCACTACGAAGGCTCTTGCGCCATTGATCAGGACCTTCTAGATGCTTCAGGTATTCATGAGTATGAGAAAATTGAGATCTATAACATCAATAACGGCGAACGTTTTTCGACCTACGTTATCAGTGCTGAGCGTGGCAGCGGTGTAATCTCTGTGAACGGTGCTGCGGCTCATAAAGCGAACAAGGGCGACCTGCTTATTATTGCCGCTTACGTCCAGCTAGATAGTTCAGAACTGGATGGCTTCCAACCAACGCTCTGCTATTTCGAAGGCGCTAAGTTTGATGAGGTAGACGGAGTCTCCGATGAAGAGATCCGCGCTCGTAACAAGTTGACCGGTGTGAAAAAAGCGATTCCTGTTCAGCCTGCTTCAATGTAAGTCGTTTCTAGAAGTAAAAAAAACCCGCCAAGTAGCGGGTTTTTTTGTGTTCAATGTTGGTGTTACTTGTTGGCGTAAGTGCCCGGAAGCGCTCGAGCGACTGCACCTGTTACGACCGCTGCAAGAACGACCTTCACTGCGTCACCTGGAATGTAGACCCACATGATCATCAGTGACTCAAGCCATGTACGTCCAGTGACCAGTTTGAATCCAGCAATACCAAAGAGGTACATCACGACAATGCCGCCAACCAGAGCACCAATGCCTGCTGCAATGGTGAGGGAGAATTTACCTGAGAGTGAGCGTGTCAGAAGGCCTGCTGTGAACGCAGCAAATGGGAAAGCAAATAGGAAGCCAGCAGTAGGGCCTGCAAAGACGCCAAGACCGCCACGACCACCAGCCAAAAGGTTAGCACCTAGAGCCACGACGACTAGGAACAGAATCATCGATAGAGCACCATTACGTGCGCCCAAAATCGTGCCCGCTAGCATAACGCCCAGCGATTGAGCTGAGATAGGAACACCCGTCGCAAATGGGATTGGCGGGATAAAGCCCAGTGCTGCTAGCAGCGCCGCGAAGATTGCAATTTGAACAACCTGTTTGTCTTTCGTTATTTCACTCACAGTGACTCCTTTTGAGTTGCTTGAAGCCGAAATGGCTCTCTAGTTTTTAATTTTTGGTATGCCGCCACGAGCGGCGACCGCTTCAGCCACCTGGTCAGACATTCTAAGTGCCTGTACCACTAATGGGGCTATAATTTGCCAATAGCGACGTTGTCCACCACGTGCTCGCCATGCCGCTAACAGGGCATGCATAAACGAGACCAACACAGGAACAAACCGTATCAGTAAAGAGAGTGCAAACGCGATTCGTTGGGTCTGAACACCCAGCCATCGAAGTGGCGTTAGCAAAAATTGAAAAACCGCGTTCATCTCATCCATGCGTGTAGTCATGCTGATGGCATTAGCCAGCAGGATAAGCACCAACATGCGACCCAGTAGTATCCAAGCCTCGGCAAGCCCCATGGTCCAATACTGCAAGGCAAAGATTGCCAGCATCATCCAGAACAGCGGTTTCAATAGTTTCAGTTGCGCCAAGCCAGATCTGCCCAAGCTGACGTAAATCCCCAGCGTTACAGCAACGGCTAATGAGATGATTCCTACCTCTTTTACAGGATAGAGCAGTACCGTGGCGATGGCTAAACAGAGGAGCTTTAGCCCGGCCGGCAGACGGTGCAGCCAGGATATTTGTGCAAGGTAGAGACTCATCATGACTCAGCGGTCTTAACAGCATGCTGTTTATAGTCAGTGATCACCTCTTCAGTGGGACCGTCTTTTACGACCCCTTGATCACCTAGCCATACCAGTCGATCAAACCCGTCAAAACCGTCTAGCTCGTGACTGATCATAATGACCTGCTGGGACAGAGTGCTGATCACTTTCTGAAGCTGATATCGAGTGGGTAGATCAAGTGCAGAGAAGGGTTCATCGAAGACAATAACTTTAGGCTTCAATAGGAGTACCGAGAAAATACAGATCAACTGCTTTTGTCCTTCAGAGAGGCTGTGGACCGGAAGATCTTTCCAATCCAGTCGATCGTGCTCTTTTAATAGTGCGAGTGCTTCGGCTTCTGACTCTGACTTATCTTTGCCCTGGTTTTGCAGACCAAAGATCAACTCCTCAAGCACGGTAGGGAAGATCAGTTGGTGATCTGGATTTTGAAATACAAAACCGACTTCAGTCGACATGGCGGCAGGCCCTTTCGATGGGTCTTTGCCGTTGATGCTGATGGTGCCGCTGTCGGCGGTAAGTAAACCGTTAAGCAGGCGAATCAGGCTGCTTTTGCCACTGCCATTAAACCCGATAATACCAATGCGTGACTCATTAAGTGACAGCGTCAGATCATCGAAGATGGTGCGTCCCTCTCTAGTCAGAGTGACGTGACTTAACTCTATGGATGGGGTGTGCATTAATAAAAGGGTATGTAACTTTTCAAAATGTGGACGCAGAGTAGCCTATGCTTTCGAACAAATCCAACCCAAATAGGGCTGTAGTAGAACTACATGCTGGCGATAAAAGTGCCTTAAATCCATTTATCTGGTTATAAGGATGGATAGGATTGTCGACAATATCGCCATAAGTCTTAAATAAATCCCCAATCTTTTCCGGTAAAGTGTCGACAATCTTATTTTAGAAAAGTGCTCATATCGAGCGTCTAAAAATAATCACATCTCGTCAGTTAATGAGGAATGAGTATGTCTTACCTAAGCGAATACACTAAGTCGATTGAGCAACCAGAAGCGTTTTGGGCTGAGAAAGCGGCGGATCTGCCATGGTTTAAAGCACCAAAAACGATTCTTTCGAAAGATGAGAATGGCATCGATCGTTGGTTTGCTGATGGTGAGATGAACACCTCTTACATGGCTGTTGACTACCATGTCGAACAGGGTCGCGGTGATCAAGCGGCTCTACTCTATGATTCACCAGTAACTAACACTAAACGCACTGTGACCTACTCTGAACTGAAAGATCAGGTGTCACGCTTTGCGGGTGTTTTGAAATCTAAAGGGGTCGAGAAGGGCGATCGTGTCGTTATCTACATGCCAATGATTCCTGAAGCCGTGGTTGCCATGCTGGCGGTTGCACGCTTAGGTGCCATCCACTCAGTTGTATTTGGTGGCTTTGCGCCTAACGAGCTTGCTGTACGTATCGATGATGCACAACCTAAGGCGATTGTGACGGCTTCTTGCGGTGTCGAAGTTGCCAAGGTACTTCCTTACAAGCCGATGGTAGATGAAGGGATTAACCTGTCTGAGCATAAGCCGGAGTCTGTTATTGTCTTCCAGCGTGAAGAGGTGACGGCCGAGCTAACGGCTCCACGTGATTGTGACTGGGCTGAAGAGATGGCTAACGCGACGCCAGCAGAGCCAGTGGCGGTTAAAGGTACAGATCCTCTATACATTCTTTACACCTCAGGTACTACGGGCAAACCTAAGGGTGTCGTTCGTGATAATGGTGGTCATGCGACCGCACTGAACTACTCAATGAAAGCGATCTACAACGTGAAAGCGGGTGATGTTTACTGGGCCGCTTCGGATGTAGGTTGGGTTGTTGGTCACTCTTATATTGTTTACGGACCACTTCTGGCTGGCTGTAGTACGATTGTTTATGAAGGTAAGCCGGTTCGTACACCGGACGCTGGCGCTTTCTGGCGTGTCTGTGAAGAGTACAAAGCTAAGATTCTATTTGCTGCACCGACCGCTTTTCGTGCGATTAAGAAGGAAGACCCCGAAGCTCAGGAAGTGGGTAAATACGACCTGTCTGAACTGCAAACTATCTTCATGGCGGGTGAGCGTCTCGATCCACCAACCTATGATTGGACCGTTGAGAAAACCGGTAAACCCGTTATTGATCACTGGTGGCAGACGGAGACCGGTTGGGCGATCTGTGGCAACTTGATGGGTGTCGAGCCGATGCCACCAAAAGCCGGATCAGCAACGCTGCCAAGCCCAGGCTTTAATGTGCAGATTGTTGACGAAGCGGGTAATGAATTACCAGCAGGTCAGCAGGGATCTATCGCTATCAAACTGCCACTACCACCAAGCTGTTTGCCAACCGTTTGGGGTGATTTCGATCGCTTCAAGTCGGGTTACCTGTCAGATGTCGAAGGTTTCTACACCTCGGGCGACGGTGGCTATAAAGATGAAGATGGCTATGTCTTCATCATGGGTCGTACCGATGATGTGATTAACGTTGCCGGTCACCGTCTATCGACGGGTGAGATGGAAGAGATCGTAGCTGCGCACCCAGCCGTTGCAGAGTGTGCCGTAATCGGTATTTCTGAGCAGCTAAAAGGTCAGGAGCCTGTTGGTCTTGTCATTCTGAAAGACGGAGCTGATATCTCAGATGAGCAACTTTCAGCGGAATTGGTTGCTAACATTCGTAAAGAGATTGGCCCAATCGCCTGTTACAAGCGCACGGCAGTGGTTAAACGTCTGCCTAAAACTCGTTCAGGCAAAATCCTACGTAAGCTACTGCGTCAGATCGCTGATGGCCAAGAGTACACAGTACCATCAACCATCGATGATCCAGCCAGCTTGCCAGAGATCGAAGGCATCATGCGTGAGAATGGAATGATTGCTGGGTAATTGAATTTACCTTGTGAATGAAAAGCGAGCCTCAGGCTCGCTTTTTTGTTTATTGAGCGCAGGTGAATAGTTGGAGCGATCTTGAAAAGGTCGCGATGATGGATCGCCTCATCTTCGATAAGGCTCCTACAGTTCTTCTACCTTTTGTTGAACTAAACTCACCTATTCTGTGAAAAAGCCTCTCTTGCTGACTAATACCTTGGTCGAATATATTAGCGCCAACTTAATTAAACAGTGGAGGATGACCTCATGTCACAGATCCTTGATCAAAAAACACTTCTAGAACTTCTAGACAGCAACGACCTAAGCGAGTCAGAAAAGATCGCTCTGGTTGAGTGGAATGCAAAACAGATTCGTCGCTCTGAATTGGCAGCGCTTGTTGTTCAGGCTCAGAAAAAAGCGTCTAAAGTAGCTGCGCAGGTTGTTAATCATCGTGCTATCCAGCAGGTGTTCAGCTCACCGTTGATGCGTACACAGCACTAATAACTGTCTTGTGCTAGACAATAAAAAACCCCGCTACAGCGGGGTTTTTTTATGGGGCGCTATTAGCGATTAAGCGCGTGGGTGCTTGCGCTTAGGCGCACCAGTATAAAGCTGGCGTGGACGACCGATCTTGTTCGGGCTTGAGTGGAACTCGTTCCAGTGTGAGATCCAGCCGATCGTTCGTGACAGAGCGAAAATAACGGTAAACATAGAGGTAGGGATACCGATAGCTTTCAGGATGATGCCTGAGTAGAAGTCAACGTTAGGGTAGAGTTTACGGCTAACGAAGTATTCATCTTCTAGCGCGATGCGCTCAAGCTCTTTAGCGATGTCTAGCATTGGATCATCCGTGATGCCCAGTTCAGCCAATACTTCATCACAGGTCTGTTTCATAACGCGTGAGCGTGGGTCAAAGTTGCGGTATACGCGGTGACCGAAGCCCATTAGACGGAATGGATCGTTTGGATCTTTTGCTTTCTCGATGAACGCAGGGATGTTCTCAACAGAACCGATCTCAGCAAGCATCTTCAATACAGCTTCATTTGCTCCACCGTGAGCCGGACCCCAAAGTGCTGCGATACCCGCTGCAATACAGGCAAATGGGTTAGCACCTGATGAACCAGCAAGGCGAACAGTTGAGGTAGACGCGTTCTGTTCGTGGTCTGCGTGAAGTGTGAAGATCTTATCCATCGCGCGTGAAAGCACTGGATTGATTTTGTAATCTTCACAAGGTGTCGCAAACATCATGCGTAGGAAGTTATCAGCGTAGCCAAGATCATTACGTGGGTAGATGAATGGCTGACCGATTGAGAATTTGTAACACATCGCCGCTAGCGTAGGCATTTTAGCGATGAGACGGTATGCACAGACTTCGCGGTGGTGAGGATCATTAATGTCCAGTGAGTCGTGGTAGAAAGCGGATAGCGCACCTACGACACCACACATGATCGCCATAGGGTGAGCGTCACGGCGGAAACCGTTGTAGAAAGAGCGAAGCTGCTCATGAACCATAGTGTGTTGGTTCACAGTGTAGTCAAATTTAGCTTTCTGCTCTGGAGTAGGGAGTTCACCATTTAGAAGGAGGTAACACACTTCTAGGTAGTCTGAGTGCTCGGCCAGTTCTTCGATTGGGTAACCGCGGTGAAGAAGAACACCATTAGCGCCGTCAATGTATGTGATTTTTGATTCACAAGAGGCTGTTGATACAAAACCTGGGTCGTAAGTAAACAGGCCTTCACCTGTTAGTGGGCGAACGTCAACAACATCTGGACCTTCTGTGCCGTGATAAACCGGCAGTTCGATCTCTTTATCTACACCGTCTACTACGAGACGAGCTTTCTTATCAGCCATGGTTGGCTCCTATCTATTTCCGTTACTGCTTAATATGGGTATTTAAGCATCTTAGAGCTCTTCTGAGGTTGGCTCAGAACTCTTTAAGGCCTAATCACTATAGTGAGCCCAAAGTGATTGTCAATCGTCAATTGTTGCAGTGCAAAAGCTATAAAGTAAGGACAAAAAGCTATAAGTCGAATTTATGCGCTCTGGCGTATGAATCGCGTCGGAACTGTACATGGCCCTATTAAACCATTGGCTAATAGGGCCTTAGATTGATTGTCAAAAGCCTATCAATTGTTATAATCAGCCTCCGAAAATTGCGCGCTGCAATATGTGAATATTCATATGAATATTTGTCATAAACGTGCAGTTTTAATCGTCGTCCTGAGTAGTTGACTCTGTCACTACCGAATCAGGTACTTACTAGTAAACGAGGCCCCGGAGAGGGCACATAAGTGTGAACTAGAGCCGTGAACAAAAAACGACCTGTAAATCTCGATTTGAGAACCATTAAGCAGCCTCTACCGGCTGTGACTTCAATTCTGCACCGTGTCACTGGTCTGATTCTATTTGTCGGTACCATTTTCATGATGTACGCACTGAGCCTTTCTCTTGAGTCTCAAGAGGGTTTTGATGCAGCAGCTGCACTTCTAACAGAATCATTCATTGCCAAGTTCATCGCTTGGGGTCTGTTGTCTGCACTTCTGTACCACTTCTTCGCAGGTATCAAGCACCTTGTTATGGATGCGGGTTACTGTGAAGAGATTGAATCTGGCAATGCGGCTGCGAAAGCAACGCTTGCGATTTCAGCTATCTCCATTGTGCTAGCAGGAGTTTGGGTATGGTAACTTCGGTAACAAGCTTTGGCCGTAGCGGCCTTTACGATTGGATGATGCAGCGCGTAACTGCGGTTGTCCTTGCAGCTTACACGATCTTCATGATCGGCTACATGCTGCTTAACCCTGAACTAGATTACAACCAGTGGTCAGCACTGTTTGAAGGTACTGCAATGCGTATCTTCACACTGTTAACACTGCTTTCATTGGTTGCGCATGCTTGGATCGGTATGTGGTCAATTTCTACCGACTACATTAAACCAACTGGCATTCGTTTCGTATTCCAATCTGCCTGTGGCCTGCTCGCGTTTGTTTACGTGGTGTGGGGTATTCAGATTCTTTGGGGGGTTTAATAGATGTCTAAGCTACGTACGCTTACATTTGATGCAATTGTTGTCGGCGGTGGCGGTGCAGGTATGCGCGCAGCCCTTCAACTTGCACAGTCAGGTTTAAACACTGCGTGTGTTACAAAAGTATTCCCAACACGTTCACACACAGTATCTGCACAGGGTGGTATTACTTGTGCAATCGCGAGTGCGGATCCAAACGACGATTGGCGCTGGCACATGTACGATACCGTTAAAGGTTCTGACTACATCGGTGACCAAGACGCGATCGAATACATGTGTTCTGTAGGTCCACGTGCGGTATTCGAACTTGACCACATGGGTCTTCCTTTCTCTCGCACAGAGACAGGTCGTATCTACCAGCGTCCATTTGGTGGTCAATCTAAGAACTTCGGTGAAGGTGGTCAGGCTGCTCGTACTTGTGCTGCGGCAGACCGTACAGGTCACGCACTGCTTCACACGCTATACCAAGCAAACATGAAGTCAGGTACAACTTTCCTAAACGAGTGGTTTGCAGTCGATCTTGTTAAAAATGCAGACGGCGCGGTTGTCGGTTGTATTGCGATCTGTATCGAAACAGGTGAAACCGTTTACATTAAAGCGAAAGCGACTGTATTGGCTACTGGCGGTGCAGGTCGTATCTACGCATCGACTACCAACGCATTGATCAACACTGGTGACGGCATGGGTATGGCACTTCGTGCCGGCATTGCTGCGCAAGACATGGAGATGTGGCAGTTCCACCCAACCGGTATTGCGGGTGCAGGTACGCTGGTAACTGAAGGTTGTCGTGGTGAAGGTGGCTACCTAGTTAATAAAGACGGCGAGCGCTTCATGGAGCGTTACGCTCCTAATGCGAAAGACCTTGCCGGTCGTGACGTTGTTGCGCGCTCAATGATCCTAGAGATCCTTGAAGGCCGTGGCTGTGGTCCAGACGGCGATCACGTCTACTTGAAGCTTGATCACCTAGGTGAAGAGGTTCTTCACTCACGTCTACCAGGTATCTGTGAGCTTTCAATGACATTCGCAGCAGCTGATCCTGTGAAAGAGCCAATTCCAGTGGTGCCAACCTGTCACTACATGATGGGTGGTGTGACCACTAACATCGGTGGTCAGGTGATTAACCCAGATCCTGAATCAGGTGAAGATAAGATCGTTGAAGGTCTATTCGCTTGTGGTGAGGTTGCTTGTGTATCGGTACACGGTGCTAACCGTCTAGGTGGTAACTCACTACTAGACTTGGTTGTCTTCGGTCGTGCTGCAGGTCTTCAGATCGAACAGCAGATGCGCGAAGGCTACGAAGTTAAAGACGCTACTGAAGAAGAGATCGAGGCAGCAATGGCTCGTCTAAACCGTCTAAATAACTCGACTGGCGGTGAGAAGGTTGCGGATATTCGTAAAGATCTTCAGCAGTGCATGCAGCTCTACTTCGGTGTATTCCGCGACGGCGATGCGATGCAGGAAGGTTTGACTAAGCTTAAGGCAATCCGTGAGCGTGTAGCGAACGTATATCTTGAAGATAAGACTGGGTCATTCAACACTGCACGTCTTGAAGCGCTTGAGCTTGAGAACTTAATGGAAGTGGCTGAGGCAACTGCCATTGCTGCATACGAGCGTAAAGAGTCTCGTGGTGCGCATGCTCGTAACGACTTTACTGAGCGTGATGATGAAAACTGGTTGTGTCACTCAGTTTACTACCCACAAACGAAAACGCTGGGCAAACGTGCCGTGAACTTCGCTCCGAAGACCATGGAAGCGTTCCCACCTAAAGTTCGTACATATTAAGGAGTCGTTACGATGCTAGTAAGTGTTTATCGTTACAACCCTGAGATTGATGATGCTCCCTACATGCAGGATATCCAGATCGATATCCCTGGTGGCAAGGACATCATGGTGTTGGATCTTCTACACCTTCTCAAAGAGAAAGATACATCAATGACATTCCGTCGTTCTTGTCGTGAGGGCGTATGTGGCTCTGACGGTTTGAACATGAACGGTAAGAATGGTCTTGCGTGTATTACCCCTCTTTCTGAAGTGGTTAAGAACGACAAGCTGGTTCTTCGTCCACTTCCAGGTCTTCCGGTTATCCGTGACTTGGTTGTCGATATGGGTCAGTTCTACAAGCAGTACGAGAAGATCAAACCATTCTTGATCAACGATACTCCGGCTCCAGCGATCGAGCGCCTGCAGACTCCTGAAGAGCGTGCAGAGCTAGATGGTCTATACGAGTGTATCCTCTGTGCTTGTTGTTCAACCTCTTGTCCGTCGTTCTGGTGGAACCCAGATAAGTTTGTCGGCCCATCAGGCCTTCTACAGGCTTACCGTTTCCTAGCGGACAGCCGTGATACAGCAACGAATGAACGTCTTGCAGAGCTAGATGACCCATTCAGCGTATTCCGCTGCCACGGCATCATGAACTGTGTGAACGTATGTCCTAAAGGTCTTAACCCAACCAAAGCGATTGGTAAGATCCGTAACATGCTGATATCACGCGCAACCTAAGATTAGGTTGAAGCTCAAAAAAAACCCGCCTTGGCGGGTTTTTTGTTTTCTGGAAATCGCTGTAAGGGTGGATGACAGGCTGAAGCCAGTCACCGTCACTCCGTAGCGAAAATAATACATTGGTGACTGGCTTCAGCCTGTCACCCGCTCTCCAATTACACTCCAATCTACTGGCGCAACACTCTAAAGCAAGAGATGTTGTCCCATTACGACTAAAGTGCAAAAAAACGTTTAAAAAGCTCTTACTTAATAGCCTAAAAGAACTAAAAACGGCTGTTAAAAGCCCGTAGAATTAACTTATTCCAAAACGCGATAAAACATTGATTACTTTAGTATTAAATCGCTAAAACTGCGGTGTTCAGGGTTGAATAAAAGGCGTAAACTACGCGAGTTTTATTTGGTTGCAACACCGAATAATGCGCTGAAAAATGGAAATTAGAAGCATAAGGGCGATGGATGAAGAGGCTTCACAAGAGCTTCGGAGGTCCCGTACCCCACAACGAGGGTAAATATATAATGCAAGACGGTCTGATGGAGCAGCTGTGGAAGAATGCTCATCTATACGGCGGCAACCTCTCTTACGTAGAACAGCTATACGAAACGTACCTTTTAGATCCAAACTCCGTTCCCCCAGAGTGGCGTGAAGAGTTTGATAAACTCCCTAAAGTCGGTGAAAACATTACTCCTGATGTTCCTCTTGCACCGATTCGTGAACATTTCCAATACATTGCTAAGAATCAAAAACGTGCACAGCCTGCAGCGGTATCTTCTGTCAGCTCTGAACACGAGCGTAAGCAAGTTCGCGCGCTGGCCCTTTTTGATGCTTACCGCATGCGTGGACACCAGATCGCTAAGATCGACCCACTGAATCTGCTAGAACGTGCAGAAGTGGCCGACCTTAATCTGCGCTACCACGAACTTTCAGAAGCGGATTTTGATACAACTTTCCAACTCGGTAGTCTGCAGTTTGGTCGCGAAGAGGCGACACTGCGTGAGATCCTTCAGGATCTTCAAGAGACGTACTGCAGTTCGGTAGGTTCTGAGTACATGCACATTGTGAACACTGAAGAGCGTCTATGGCTTCAGTCTCGCATTGAGCCAACCCGTGCACACCCAACGGTTGAGCCTGAGAAGAAACTCATGGTCCTAGAGCGCCTGACGGCAGCTGAAGGTCTAGAGAAGTACCTTGGCTCCCGCTTTGCTGGTGCTAAACGATTTGGTCTTGAGGGTGGTGAATCTCTGATCGTCTCTTTGAATACTCTGATCCAGCGTGCTGGTAAGCAGGGTGCTAAAGAGGTTGTGATCGGCATGGCACACCGCGGTCGTCTTAATACACTGGTTAACATCTTCGGTAAAAACCCGGCTGACCTGTTCGGTGAGTTCGAAGGTAAGAAGCTGGTTGATTCATCGGGTGACGTTAAATACCACCAGGGCTTCTCATCGAACGTCAATACTGACGGTGGTGAGGTGCACATTGCGATGGCATTCAACCCATCTCACCTTGAGATCGTAGCGCCAGTGGTTGAAGGTTCAGTTCGTGCCCGTCAGGATCGTCGTGAAGATCCAGTCGGTAATACGGTAGTTCCTGTTAACATCCACGGTGATGCAGCCTTTGCTGGTCAGGGTGTTGTTATGGAGACATTCCAGATGTCTCAGACACGCGCTTACAAGACAGGTGGTACAATCCACATCGTGATCAACAACCAAGTTGGCTTTACGACCTCTAAGCAAGAGGACGCTCGCTCTACAGATTACTGTACCGACGTTGCTAAGATGATCGAAGCGCCAATCTTCCACGTTAACGGCGACGACCCAGAAGCGGTTCGTTTCGTGACACAGTTGGCGGTTGATTACCGTAACGAATTTAAGAAAGACGTTGTTATCGATCTAGTCTGTTACCGTCGTCGCGGTCACAACGAGGCGGATGAGCCAAGCGGTACTCAACCGTTGATGTACGACGTCATCAAAAAGCAGAAGACCACACGCGATCTATACGCAACTAAGCTGATCGAAGAGGGTGTAATCACTGCTGAACAGAGCAAAGAGATGGAAAAGTCTTACCGTGCGGCGCTAGAAAATGGCGAACACGTTGCTCACTCTCTTGTGCTTGAACCAAACACTAAGATGTTTGTTGATTGGGCTCCTTACCTTGGTCACCAATGGTCGTTCGAGTGTGATACTCGTGTCGACATTAAAGTGCTTCAAGAGCTTGCGGCGAACATTGCTGAAACCCCTGAACACTTCAGTGTGCAGCGTCAGGTTTCTAAGATCTATGACGACCGTAAGCGTATGGCAGCCGGTGCAATGGCCGCTAACTGGGGCTTTGCAGAGACATTGGCCTACGCGTCAATTCTTGCAGAGGGTCACCCAGTCCGTTTGACCGGTCAGGATGTCGGTCGTGGTACCTTCTCACACCGTCACGCGGTTCTGCATGATCAGAAAGATGCGACGACTTACGTACCCCTTCAGAACATGGATAAGGATCAACCAAAATTCACGATCCACGATTCATACCTGTCTGAAGAGGCGGTATTGGCATTCGAATACGGTTACGCAACCACGACACCAAACTCGTTGGTGATCTGGGAAGCGCAGTTCGGTGATTTCGCCAATGGTGCTCAGGTTGTGATCGATCAATTCATCACATCAGGCGAAGCGAAATGGCAGCGTCTATGTGGTCTGACTATGCTGTTGCCACACGGCTTCGAAGGTCAAGGTCCAGAGCACTCATCTGCTCGTTTGGAACGCTACCTACAGCTATGTGCTGAGCACAACATTCAGGTTGTCGTACCTACGACGCCATCGCAGATCTTCCACCTACTGCGTCGTCAGGTGGTTCGCCCACTTCGCAAACCTTTGGTGGTCATGACGCCGAAATCTCTGCTTCGTCACAAGCAGGCGATCTCTACTCTAGAAGAGCTAGCGGATGGCACCTTCCAACCGGTTATTGGTGAAGTGGATCAGCTTGATAAGTCGAAAGTGAATCGTGTTGTGATGTGTAGCGGTAAGGTTTACTACGACCTATACAACCGTCGCGAAGAGCTAGAGAAGCAGAATGTTGCGATCGTTCGTATTGAGCAACTCTACCCATTCCCAGAGGCGGATCTGGTAGATGAGTTGAGCCAATACCCTAATCTTGAATCGGTTGTTTGGTGTCAGGAAGAGCCAATGAACCAGGGCGCGTGGTACTGCAGTCAGCACCACATGCGCAACGCTCTACGTAAAGTGAAGCCAGAGATTCACCTAGATGGTGTGGGTCGTCCACACGCTGCAGCGCCTGCAGTAGGTTACATCTCTGTTCACGTTGAGCAGCAAGAGAAATTGGTTAACGACGCCCTAAACGGTTAATAAAGAATTCGTTCGTACGACGAGCAGAAGGCAAGAAAGGAAAAATCATGTCAATCGAAATTAAAGCACCTACGTTTCCAGAATCAGTAGCAGACGGAACTGTTGCAACTTGGCACAAGCAGCCAGGTGAAGCGGTTTCTGCCGATGAACTTATTGTCGACATCGAAACCGATAAAGTGGTTCTTGAAGTTGTCGCTCCAGCCGACGGTGTGATCACTGAAGTCCTAAAAGGCGAAGGTGAAACAGTTCTTAGCGAAGAGATTCTTGCTAAGTTTGAAGCGGGTGCAGCCGGTGCGGCAGCTCCAGCAGCAGAAGCAGCGACTGAAGCGGCTCCAGCAGGTGACGCTGAAAAAGTAGGCCCAGCCGCTCGTAAACTGATTGATGAGAACGGTCTTGATGCTAGCCAGATCCCTGGTACAGGTAAAAACGGTGGCATCACTAAAGAAGACGTTATGAACTTCATGGCGAACAAGCCGGCTTCCGCTCCTGCGGCAACAGCACCTGCATCCGCTCCTGCTGCAGCCCAGCCAGCGGTATCAGTCAACGTACCAGCAGGTGAGCGTGTTGAGAAACGCGTTCCAATGACTCGTCTACGTGCAACCATCGCTAAGCGTCTAGTTGAAGCGCAACAGAATGCTGCGATGCTAACAACGTACAACGAAGTGAACATGAAGCCTGTCATGGAGCTTCGTAAACAGTACAAAGATCTGTTCGAGAAGACTCACAACGGTACACGGCTTGGCTTTATGTCATTCTTCGTTAAAGCGGCGACTGAAGCACTAAAACGCTTCCCAGCGGTAAACGCATCGATCGACGGTAACGATATGGTTTACCACGGTTACCAGGATATCGGTGTCGCTGTATCGACTGACCGTGGCCTAATGGTGCCAGTATTGCGCGATACGGATGCGATGAGCCTTGCAGAAGTAGAAGGCACTATTGCAGACTTCGGTAAGCGCGGTCGTGAAGGTAAGCTAGGCATGGAAGACATGCAGGGCGGTACATTCACAATCACTAACGGCGGTGTGTTCGGCTCATTGATGTCGACCCCCATCCTTAACCCACCACAGACAGCTATCTTGGGTATGCACAAGATCCAAGAGCGTCCAATGGCGGTGAATGGTCAGGTTGAGATCCTACCAATGATGTACCTAGCACTCTCTTACGATCACCGTATGATCGATGGTAAAGAGGCGGTACAGTTCCTTGTAACAATTAAGGACCTGCTGGAAGATCCAGCGCGCATGCTCCTAGACGTTTAATGCGAATCGCATTCTAGGAATCTTTAAAAAGTTACTAAGATAGGAAAGAGTAATGTCTGATAAGTTTGACGTAATTGTAATCGGTGCTGGCCCTGGCGGTTACGTAGCAGCGATTCGTGCAGCACAGCTTGGTTTGAAAACAGCCTGTGTTGAGAAGTGGATTGATGAGAAGGGCGGTACTGTCCTAGGTGGTACCTGTCTAAACGTAGGTTGTATCCCATCGAAAGCGATGCTTGAGACAACCCACAAACTTCACGAAGCACAACACGGCTTCGCGGCTCAGGGTATCGTTGCTGAAAACGTATCGATCGACCCTAAAGCGATGGTTGCTCGTAAGAATGGCATCGTTAAGAACCTAACTGGCGGTATCGCAGGTCTGTTCAAAGCGAACGGTGTCACAACCCTTGCGGGTACAGGTAAACTGCTAGCGGGTAAGCAGGTTGAAGTAACCGCTGCTGACGGCTCTGTCTCTACTTACCAAGCTGACAACGTGATCCTTGCATCAGGTTCAGTTCCTGTAGAGATCCCACCAGCACCTCTTACAGAGGGTCTAATCCTAGACAACGCAGGTGCGCTGGATATCGATGAAACCCCTGAGCACCTTGGTATCATCGGTGCCGGTGTTATCGGTCTAGAGATGGGTTCTATCTGGGCTCGTTGTGGCTCTAAAGTGACCGTTCTAGAAGCGATGGATGACTTCCTAGCCCTAGCGGACCAAGACCTAGCGAAAGAGGCTAAAAAGCTTCTAACCAAACAGGGTCTAGACATCAAACTGGGTGCACGTTGTACTGGCACTGAGATCGTTGATGGTAAAGCAGTAAAAGTTAAATACACCGATTCTGAAGGCGATAAAGAGCTTGTTGTAGATAAGCTGATTGTTGCTGTCGGCCGTCGTCCACAAACCAACGGTCTTCTAGCAGAAGATTCAGGTGTCTCTCTGGATGAGCGCGGCTTCATCTTCGTTGACGAGAACTGTCGTACCGGTGCACCAGGCGTTTACGCCATTGGTGACTCAGTACGTGGCCCGATGCTTGCACACAAAGCATCAGAAGAGGGTATCATGGTTGCAGATATCATTGCGGGTCACAAAGCAGCAATGAACTACGACTGCATTCCTAACATCATCTACACTTTCCCTGAGTTGGCTTGGGTCGGTAAGACCGAACAGCAGCTTAAGGCGGAAGGTATCAAATACAAGAGTGGCAAATTCCCATTCGCAGCGTCTGGCCGTGCCATGGCAGCGAATGCGACAGAGGGCTTCGTTAAGATGCTCGCTGATGAAGCTACCGACCGTATTCTTGGTGTGCACATCGTTGGTGGTATCGCCTCTGAGCTGATCGCTCAGGGTGTTATCGCAATGGAATTTGCATCAAGCGCGGAAGATCTGCAGTTGACCGTATTTGCTCACCCAACCGTGAGTGAAGCGATCCACGAAGCAGCTCTAGCTGTGGATAATCACGCTATCCACATTGCGAATCGCAAAAAGCGTTAATCGCAGAACAGGGAGCGCTTCAGGTCAAAAGCTTGAAGCGCTTTTGTTCAGATCGATGGCACGGGTAACCCCGTGTTCGTTTAACCGACCTAAATAACGGACTATAGAATGAATCTTCACGAGTATCAGGGCAAGCAGCTGTTTGCACAGTACGGTCTGCCAGTGTCACAAGGCATTGCAGTCGATACACCGGAAGCAGCCGCAGAAGCAGCCAAACAAATTGGCGGTGATAAGTGGGTTGTTAAAGCACAGGTACACGCAGGTGGCCGCGGTAAAGCGGGCGGCGTTAAACTAGTAGACTCTCCAGAAGAAGCAGCAGCTTTCGCAAAAGATAAGCTAGGCACTAATCTGGTAACTTACCAAACGGACGCGAACGGTCAGCCAGTCTCTAAAATTCTTGTTGAGACCTGCACCGACATCGCAAACGAACTATACCTGGGTGCGGTTGTTGACCGTTCATCACGTCGCATTGTCTTCATGGCATCGACTGAAGGCGGTGTAGAGATCGAGAAAGTCGCTCACGAAACACCTGAGAAGATTCTTAAAGCAACCATCGACCCTTTGACTGGCGCACAGCCATACCAGGGTCGTGAGCTAGCGTTCAAGTTGGGTCTTGAAGGCGTTCAGATCAAACAGTTCGTCGCGATCTTCATGGGTCTTGCGAAGATGTTTGAAGAGAAAGATCTAGCTCTTCTAGAGATCAACCCACTGGTTATCACTGACGAGGGCAACCTACACTGTCTAGATGCGAAAGTCGTTATCGATGGCAACTCGGTTTACCGTCACAAAGATATCCAAGCAATGGAAGATCCATCACAGGAAGACGAGCGTGAAGCACGCGCGGCTGAGTGGGATCTTAACTACGTAGCCCTAACTGGCAACATCGGTTGTATGGTTAACGGTGCTGGCCTTGCAATGGGTACTATGGATATCGTCTCTCTACACGGCGGCTTCCCAGCTAACTTCCTTGACGTAGGTGGCGGCGCGACGAAAGAGCGTGTAACCGAAGCGTTCAAGATCATCCTTGAAGACAGCAAAGTTAAAGCGGTATTGGTTAACATCTTCGGTGGTATCGTACGTTGTGACCTAATCGCAGAAGGCATCATCGGTGCTGTTAAAGAAGTGGGTGTTGAAGTTCCAGTGGTTGTTCGCCTTGAAGGTAACAACGCAGACCTCGGCTCTAAACTGCTATCTGAATCTGGTTTGGATATCATCGCGGCTACCAGCTTGACTGACGCTGCACAGCAAGCAGTTAAAGCAGCAGGAGGCAACTAATCATGTCAGTACTAATTAACAAAGACACCAAAGTAATCTGTCAGGGTTTCACTGGTGGTCAGGGTACTTTCCACTCTGAACAAGCGATCGCCTACGGCACTAAAATGGTTGGCGGTGTGACTCCAGGTAAGGGTGGCACAACTCACCTAGGTCTACCTGTATTCAACACGGTTGCTGAAGCAGTAGAGCAGACTGGCGCAGAAGCATCAGTTATCTACGTACCAGCGGCGTTCTGTAAAGATTCGATCCTTGAAGCGGCTAATGCAGGCATCAAGCTAATCGTTTGTATCACAGAGCACATCCCAGTGATGGACATGCTTCAGTGTAAAGTGAAGTGTGACGAGCTAGGCGTACGTCTAATCGGTCCTAACTGTCCAGGTGTTATCACACCGGGCGAATGTAAGATCGGTATCATGCCAGGTCACATCCACCTACCAGGTAAAGTCGGTATCGTTTCACGCTCTGGTACGCTAACGTACGAAGCGGTTAAACAGACAACTGACGCAGGCTTCGGTCAGTCTACTTGTGTTGGTATCGGTGGTGACCCAATCCCTGGTTCTAACTTCATCGATATCCTAGAGATGTTCCAGAACGACCCACAGACTGAAGCGATTGTTATGATCGGTGAGATCGGTGGTTCAGCAGAAGAAGAAGCGGCTGCTTACATCAAAGCAAACGTAACTAAACCTGTTGTATCGTACATCGCGGGTGTAACAGCGCCTCCAGGCAAACGCATGGGCCACGCTGGTGCCATCATCTCTGGCGGTAAAGGCACTGCAGACGAGAAGTTCGCAGCACTAGAAGACGCAGGCGTTAAGACTGTACGTTCACTAGCAGATATCGGCGTAGCCCTATCTGAAGTAACTGGCTGGGCAATGAAGTAATTCGTTTCTCGCGTTAAAGAAAAGCGACCCTTGGGTCGCTTTTGTGTTTTCTGGAAGACGGGGATAGGGCGGATGACAGGCTGAAGGCCAGTCACCGCAGCTCCGTAGTTAATTAAGTATTCCGGTGACTGGCTTCAGCCTGTCATCCGCTATCGCAGTTGGCAGCGACTCTGGAAGAAGCTGCCAAGCAGTCTTGCTCCAATCTCTGGAAGTCGCTTTGTAGAGCTGATGACAGTCTAAAGACAGTCACCGCAGCTCCGTAGTTGGATCAGCACACCGGTGACTGGCTTCAGCCTGTCATCCGCTGTCAATGTAAACTCCCAACCATGATCTATACTCCAAAGAAAAAGGAGTTTAACCATGGCAAGGAAGCCAAGATTATGTCCAGCAGGTGTGCCCCAGCACATTATTCACCGCGGCCACAACCGACAATACATCTTTAAAGCCAGTGCCGACTTTGAAATGTACCTCAGTAAACTTGAGTATTGGTCAGAGGTATACGAAGTTCAACTGCATGCTTGGGTACTGATGAGCAACCACATTCACTTTTTATTAACGCCTAGTTCTGATGATGGCATTTCAGAGATGATGAAACGTATCGCAGGAAGTTACGGTCGTTACTTCAATAAGCGTTATGGATTGACTGGAACGATCTGGGAAGGGCGATTTAGGAATATTCCTGTTACAAACCAGAGCCACCTAGAGCAGATCAAAGCATATATCGAACAAAATCCAGTGCGGGCTGGGATTTGTGGAATGCCTTCGGAGTATCGGTGGTCTAGCGGGAACTCTGGAAAACGCTGATGGGGCTGATGACAGGCTGAAGGACAGTCACCGCGACTCCGTAGCAGGCTTTACACACCGGTGACTGGCTTCAGCCTGTCATCCGCTGTCACAGTTGGCAGAGACTCTGGAAAATGCTGCTAAGAAGCCTTGCTCGATTCACTGGAAGTCGACTGATAAAGCCGATGACAGTCTAAAGACAGTCACGGCGGCTGCGTAGTTGGTTCAGCGCTCCGGTGGCAGTAATTTGCTCCTGCAATGACTCCATACAGGCCATCCATGGCCTTAACTGGCTTCAGCCTGTCATCCACTCTTTACTCCCGCTCCAATACCCAGCGAATTGCCCGATCAACATCCTCCGATCGAAACCGCGTATGTTCTCGATCCTCAAACCCCATAAACAGCTTCGGCTCTTCAGCAGCTTCAAAAAGCGTTACACCTTGCTCGTAGGGAATGGTGTCATCATCGGCGGAGTGCATAATTACTACTGGCTCATCGACATTTTGAATCTTATCAATCGAATCAAATCGGTGTTTAAGCAGTAAGTTAACCGGTAACCAGGGGTAGTCATCAGCCGCCATCTGCGCAATAGAGGTATAGGGCGCGGCCAGAATCACCCCTTTAAAATCGCGTTCAGTGGCTAATTGAACCGCCACGCCAGTTCCCAATGACTCGCCGTAGATGATCAGGTCTGATGAATTTAGATTGTGCTCTTTGGCTAACCAATCAAACACCGCACGTGCGTCGTCATAAAAGCTAACCTCGCTTGGTGTACCTCTGCTTTGCCCAAACCCGCTCCAGCTGAAGATTAATAGTCCCCGTTCATTCTCTGACAAGATATTGATCAGTCGCCCACGCGTGCTCAGGTTGCGAGCATTGCCGTGCAGATAGACAAGCGTCTCTTGCCCAGGTTTAGCTGGTTTATACCAAGTCTGAAGGCGGTTGCCATGCGGGGTATTAATAAAGAGCTCGCTAGCACCTGGGAATATCGTCTCAACCGACTCTGTTTCGTAGGTCGGTTTAAAAATCAAAGAGTCTTGCGCAAAGTACATGTACCCGCAAGCGGATAGGTAGGTGAGAGTTAGCAGGACTGCAGTGCGTTTAAATAATTTCATTATTTAGTCTATCCATAGATGACAGGCTGAAGCCAGTCACCGCGACTAGGCCACTCTCTGGAAGTCGACTAGTAGAGCCGATGACAGTCTAAAGACAGTCACGGTAGCTCCGTAGTTGGTTCCGTACACTTGATTATGATAGAGCGGATGACAGGCTGAAGCCGGTCACTGCCGCTCCGATGATGGTCGAGTACTCTGGTGACAGTAATTTGCTCCTGCAATTACTGCATACAGGCCATCCATGGCCCTAACTAGCTTCAGCCTGTCATCCGCTCTAAAATATCTATCACGTTATCAATTTAATAAAACCAAAGCACCAAGTTAACACTAAACGCGTATTTCCATTAAATTTATAAGAAAAAAGACAAACATGAACCTAGTATCCCGCTTTTACAAACAGGTTGATCGCTTCCAAGATCGCACATTCCTTGGCTACAAAACTGAAGGCGAGTGGAAGACGCTCTCTTGGAAACAGACGGCCGATCAAATTTCAACATTGAGTCACTATCTAACACAGTATGGTGTCGGTAAAGACGATCGCGTTTTGATCCTCTCTGAAAACCGTCCAGAGTGGGCCGTCAGTGATTTAGCGATCATGTCCGTGGGTGCTTATGTGGTTCCAGCTTATACAGCACACACTGTTGACGATCTTCGCCATATTCTCTCTTTGACCAGCCCTAAATTCGCCATCGTCTCGTCTCAGGAGTTGGCCGATAGAGTCTTAGAGGCCAACGTCAGCCATGAATGTGTCACTCATATGATTGTTATCGACCAGGGTGAGCATGATAAACCGGATTGGCACACAGAAATCCTGTCTTGGCCAGAGGTTCAACAAGGAGTCGAACGTCCAGATCTATCATCCATAGAAACCGACGATGTCTGTACCCTGATCTTTACCTCGGGCACGGGCGGTCATCCTAAAGCGGCGATGCTGACCCACAAGAACATCATTCATAACGTCGAAGCTGCTGCGCGAGTGTTGGATACCATTCCGGTTAATGAGGAGGATCGATTCCTCTCATTCTTGCCACTTGCTCACGCGTACGAGCATACAGCTGGCCTGCACATGCCGATTACACAAGGGGCTGAGATCTTCTACTGCGAATCAACCGATAGGCTCGCGCAGTATCTAACCGAGGTCTCTCCATCTATAGCAACAGCGGTTCCTCGCCTCTACGACATGCTCTATGCGCGTATCAAGTCGGGTGTGGATCGCGCCAGTGGTTTTAGAAAGGGCCTCTTTTTTAAGGCTTTGTCGATCGGTACGAAAAAGCTTAATGATGAAAAACTCTCGCTAATAGAAGCCATTCTTGATCCTCTATTAGAGAAATTGGTTCGTAAAAAACTGCGTGATCGTTTTGGCGGCAAGATTAAATACTTTGTTTCAGGTGGTGCACCGCTGAACCCAGAGATCGGTAACTTTTTTGCTGCCTTAGGCATCGGCATTATCCAAGGTTATGGTCAGACAGAGGCATCGCCACTGATTACCGTGAACCGTCCAGGAAACATTCGTATGTCGACCGTCGGTTTGCCGCTCGATTGTGAATTGAAGCTAGCGGACGATGGTGAACTGTTAGTTCGTGGCGACAACGTCATGAAAGGGTATTGGCAGAATGAGTCAGCTACGGCAGTCACCATCATCGATGGTTGGTTGCATACGGGTGACCTCGCCGAGATCGATGAAGAGGGCTTTGTCTCTATTGTAGGGCGTTCGAAAGACCTTATCGTCACTTCAGGTGGTGATAACGTTGCGCCTGCCAAGCTAGAAGCGAAGCTGACGCTGGAAGAGGAGGTGGATCAAGCCGTGGTACTTGGCGATGCAAAACCTTGGTTGTCCGCCATTATTGTGCCGTCTGAGGATCTGCAAAAAGCGACAGACTCCGATGAAGAGCTAGAAAAGATCATTTCTAAAGCGGTAAAACGTGTTAACCAAGAGCTTAACGGTACCGAACGTATCCGTAAGTTCATTGTACAACGGGAACTCTTCTCGATTGAGAATGGATACGTAACACCCACACAGAAGATCAAACGCTCTAAGGTGATTGAAGATAACCAAGTAGCGATTGATCGGTTGTATGGGAAGTAACTGCTAGTGCGGATGACAGGCTGAAAGCCAGTCACCGGTGTGATAAACAGGCTACGGAGTCACGGTGACTGGCTTCAGCCTGTCAACCGCTTTGAAATTACGGAAAAGGCTCTGGAAAAGTATGCCTGGCAGTCTTGCTCGAATCCATGGGAGATAGCTTAAAGATCCGATGGTCGAAAATTGCTCCTGCATTTTCGGCATACATGCCATCCATGGAATAAACAGGCTGAAGGCCTGTCACGGTCAAATCTACGATTTGACGTGCTTTCGCACCAACGCCATCAACCCTTGCGTCGATTGGTCATACCCCTGCGTCGATTCACCAATCTGTTGGCTGATCTCATTGGCTAGGCGTTTACCGAGCTGAACACCCCACTGGTCAAACGAGTTGATGTTCCATATAGCGCCTTGTACAAATACCTTATGCTCATAAAGCGCAATGAGCGCGCCTAGGTTGCGTGGGCTGATGCGATCCATTAACAAAACGTTACTTGGGCGGTTACCTTGACAGCTCTGGTACTCTAGCAGACCGTCTGAATCATCACCGTTCATAAAGGCGTTGGCTTGCGCTAGCATATTGGTTAGCAGTGCGAAGTGATGCTCTTCCGTCTGCTCGTCTGCCTCAAGCGAGGCGATAAAGTCGATCGGTACGAATCGTGTCCCTTGGTGCAGTAACTGGAAGAAAGCGTGTTGGCCATTCGAGCCGGTCTGACCCCAGACGATAGGTCCCGTTGCATAATCGACAGGGTCGCCATTGATATCCACCGACTTACCGTTTGACTCCATATCTAACTGCTGTAAGAAGGCCGGCAGTTGGTGAAGAGCCTGGTCATAAGGAATCACTGCCTGAGTCTCAGCACCCAAGAAGTTGATGTACCAGATACCGATGAGCGCCATGATCACCGGCATGTTCTGATCCATTGGTGCTTCCACAAAGTGGCGATCCATCTCGTAGGCGCCTTCCAGCATATCAATGAAATTGTCATAGCCAATCGATAGGGCAATAGGCAGACCGATTGCAGACCAGAGCGAGTAACGCCCACCCACCCAAGCCCAGAATTCAAAGATGTTCTCTTGTGCAATACCAAACTCCATCGCAGCTGCTTGGTTAGTTGAAACCGCTACAAAATGTTGGCTGATATCCTCATGGCCACCAGTCTGCTCGCGGAACCAACGGCGTGCGGTTTTAGCGTTTAGCAGAGTCTCTTGGGTAGAGAAGGTCTTAGTTGAAACGACAAACAGCGTCGACTTTGCATCCAAATTTTTCAGCGTCTTCTTAATGTGCTGGCCGTCGACATTAGAGATGAAGTGGAACTTGATGTCCGGGTGGCGGAATTGAAGGAGGGCGCGTACCACCATGTTAGGACCCAGATCTGAGCCACCAATACCGATATTCACAACATCAGTGATACGGTTGCCTTTATAGCCCTTCCAGTCACCATTACGAACCTGCTCACTGAATACCTTAAGTTTATCCAAGCTAGAACGAATCTCGGGCATAACGTCCACGCCATCGACAATCACCTTCTCATCACCGCGGTTACGCAGTGCGGTGTGTAAGACAGGGCGTTTCTCTGTGACATTAATAATGTCACCCGAGAACATCTGTGCACGGCGCTGGCGCAATGATGAGTGCTCAACCAGATCGATCAACGCTTTGAAGACATCGTCGTTAATCTTATTCTTAGAGAAGTCCAAAAATAGCTCGCCCAGTCGAACGCTCATCTTATCGAAGCGTTTAGCGTCTTGCTTAAAGTAGTCGCTGATACGGTCCTCTTGAGTCTCTTGCGCGAGCTGTTCTAGCTTTTTCCAAGTTACAGATGAGGTAAGAAGATTCATTTTTGGCCTCTAAATAAGGTTTTTTGTTTAAGTTACGTCAATTCTACGGGAATAAAGAGATTAAATGAATATATTTACGTAATTTTACTACATACTTTGTTGCTTACTTAAAGATGGTGACAGGATTCATCCTGTCATCCGCTGTTGCAAGTGGCAGAGATTCTGGAAAACGCTGTTGGACAGTCTTGCCCAAATCTCTGGAAGTCGCTTGGTAGAGCCGATGACAGGCTGAAGGCCAGTCACGGGAGCTCCGTAGTTGAGTTCAGCATGCTGATGACCCACTCCGTTGGTGACAGGATTCATCCTGTCATCCGCTTTTACAGCTAACTCCCCAATTTTGTTACATATTCCAAAACAGAAGGTTGCATATAACAAAATCATCTCAAAATTAACGAAACCTGAATAGCGTCTGTAAACTATTAATTATATTGATTTTTATTGTTTTTAGGCTTTTCTGAACAAAAGATTAACGAAAAAAAAGTGAAAAACCGGGAACTTTTTGAAAAATTAGAGTTGACCCCTGTCTAGACGGGCGATAGAGTGCAACCTGTCCAAAGCCAAACGGGTTTGGTGTATTCGTACATTCAACGAAGATTTGGCCGGATATTTGAGGCTTAAATTAAAAATTCTGGAGATTTCCAAATGAAAAAGATTCTTGCAATCGCGATCGCTACTGCGATCTCTGCACCAGCAATGGCTGATCTAACTATCGGCGGTAAACTGTCAATGGATTACATCAGCAACGATCAAGGCGCTACAACTAGTAACGACATCCAGCGTGATGACGTTATCATTAACATCAAAGCTTCTTCTACTACAGATGCTGGCCTAAATGTTTCTGGTGTGATTTCTACTGAAAATGATTTCGCTGCTCCTACAGTTGCATACGTTCGTCTTGACAACGGTACTATTGGCTTCCAGATGGGTAAATTTGCTAACCCTGCTGGCGGCGCAGATGTTTCTATAAGCTCTGACAGCGATGCATTCTCTAATGGTGATACTGCTGCTGCTAGCCGTGCTAACCTTGGTCACTTTACTGATGAAATAGACAACGCTGCAGCAGTAACTTTTGCATCTAATGGTGTTTCTGCTGCAGTAGCAGTAACTCAGGCTGGTGTAACTGATTCTTCAGTTTTTGCGCTTGGCTATGCAGCTGGCGATTTCGCGGTTAACGTTGGTTACGAATCTACTGATGGTTACGATGTTACTGGCCTTCGCGGTTCGTACACTATGGGCGATCTTAAAGTTGATGCATTCAAAGTTGAAACTGCATACGCTGCATCTGCTGACGTTTCAACTCTTGGTCTAGAAGTTAACTACACTATGGGTGCTACTTCTCTTCGTGCAATCCTTGCTGAAGATGACTACGGCACTACTTCTGGTGACCTAACTATGGTTGGTGTTACTCAGAACCTAGGTGGCGGTGTTAAAGCTTACGCTGAGTACGCTACTTACGCTGAAGATGCTGTAGCTGATAAAACTATCACTACTCTTGGTGTTGCTTACTCATTCTAATTTAGCGCTGAGCTAGACTCAGCTGCTTATTAGATTGAAGAGGGGCTTTTAGCCCCTCTTTTTTTTATGTCTAAACGTTGTTACGACGTAGGGGTCAGAGTAGTCTTACAACTTGTTGCAAGACTACTCTGACCCCTTTGTTATGAACTTCATCGAACGCTATTCATTCTGGCTTTTAATCACACTCCAAGTCTTGGTCTGGGGCATTATAGCGCCTGCCTTCCACTCATCGTTGCCGCTCGATGTCGCTGAACTAATGACCCTCAGCGGTGAAGATGTCATCGCTAACTACAAACACCCAAACCTACCTGGAATATTGCTCGATCTATTTATAGGTATCACTGGTAAGGTTGAGGTTGTCTATCTACACTCTCAACTCTCAATCGTTGTTGCCTACATTGCCATATATCTACTAGGCAAAGAGTTCATCGGAAAGCATAGAGCACTAGTCGCTACGCTGCTTACAAGCTCTATCTTCTATTATCACTGGCCGACGCCGGAATTTAACCACAACGTGTTACAGATGCCTTTATGGGCTATGGCTACGCTGTTTGCTTGGCGAGCGGTATCTACTAAGGCAGTGGTTTATTGGTTGGCATTAGGATTGGCTGCTGGTGCAATGGTTTGGACAAAGTACTCTGCGGGTATTCTGCTCTTATGGGTATTCATCTGGCTGCTAGTAACTCCATCTGGGCGTAGTTCATTTAAAAGTATAGGTCCTTGGTTAACGGGGATTCTCTTTTTGGTAATTGCCTTGCCACAGGCGTCGTACTTAATCGATTCTAATTTTCTTCCTATTCACTACGCACAAGACCGGGCTAGTAGTGGTGGTGTAGCGGATAGCGTCTCTTTTTTAGCTGCTCAGTTGGCTGATCACCTCTTCTTTATAATTTTACTTTTTGTTGGTGGCTTGTTGGGGCGTGGTGCCTTATTAGCTAAAGCGGATCGCCCCTTTGATAAAACGTCTTTCTTAATCTTAGTTGTCATAGCTCCTGTGCTAATGGTTGCTCTGTTACCAGTTATCGCAGGCATGGGTCTTAAACCGATGTGGGGCACCCCTATGTTTAACTTTAGTGGATTGGTCGTGCTCTACTTTTTGGGTGGTCGTCTAACGGATAAACGTGCTCTCCGCATTATTGTTGGCTCTTTGATATTGCTTCCATTGGTGGGAACTCTTTATGCAGTGCAGCACATTTATCGCACAGATTTGAGTGACAAACCGATGCGAACTCTATGGCCACAGACTGCAATCGCTAATGATTTAAGAGATGCTTATCGTTTAGATACATCTGCACCGTTAAAAATTGTTGTTGCCCCATATTGGCTTGGTGGGTTGGTGGCGGCCAGTACAGATGATCCACTTCGTGTCAGTGTTGATGGTGATCCGATTAAATCGCCATGGGTTACGGATGATGATATTTCGGAAGCGGGAGTACTGGTTGCTTGGTTGGCAGGGCAGGCGTTACCTGCTTCCATGACTGATTTTATTGAATCTAGAGGATACAAACCTTCGGATGCTAAAAGCCGGTCATTCATTTGGCACTCTTCAAAAGCTGACAAACCGATTCAAATTGAATACATTGCTATACCACCATCCATTAATAAGTGACCTTGCTTGTGAGCACTACTCCATCATCTCCCTATCTCTCTATTGTTGTTCCTGTCTTTAATGAGTCGGAGAGTCTTACTCCCTTTTTTGAGCGTATTACACCGATTCTGAAATCGACTGGCTTAGATTACGAGATAGTCTGTGTGAATGATGGGAGTCGTGATACGACCTACGAACAGCTTTGCGAAATGCGTGCAGAGTACCCAGACATCAAGGTGGTCGATCTATCGCGTAACTTCGGCAAAGAACCCGCCTTAACGGCTGGGTTGGAACTATGCAGTGGTGATATGGTGATCCCGATGGATGTCGATCTTCAGGATCCACCAGAATTGATTCCTGATATGATCGCTAAGTGGCAAGAGGGTTTCGATGTCGTATTGGCGATTCGTTCGGATCGTTCAACCGATAGCTTTATGAAACGCTTTACCGCCAATAGCTTCTATAAGCTGTTTAGTCGTGTCAGTGATGTTGATCTGCCCGATAATGCAGGTGACTTCCGTTTGATGGATAGGCGAGTCGTAGAGGCGCTTAAAACTCTCCCAGAGCGTACTCGGTTTATGAAAGGATTGTTTGCTTGGCTCGGCTTTAAAACTACTCAACTCTACTTCAAGCGTGAGGAGCGTTTTGCGGGTGAAGGGAAGTGGGGCAGTTGGAAGCTATGGAACTTTGCCTTAGACGGTATTTTTTCGTTTAGCACTACGCCACTGCGGATTTGGACCTACTTGGGATTTAGTCTTTCTGCGCTATCCTCCTTGTATCTGCTTTATGTAGTAGCTAGTACCTTACTGTACGGTAACGATGTGGCGGGTTATCCCTCTTTGGTAGCCATCATGCTCTTCTTTAATGGCGCTATTTTAATGGGGCTAGGGGTAGTTGGAGAGTATGTTGGTCGAATCTTCCTTGAGACTAAGCGCAGGCCAATCTATCTCGTTCGTGAGAAGGTGGGATTTGATCAAGAGTCTAAAGAGTAACGTATCTTAGTTATGCGCTCTTTGATTTATCAGTTTTCTCAGTTTGCTTCAGTCGGTGTTGTAGCGACGGGTGTTCATGCGCTGGTTTATGGTGTTATCGGTGTTGTGTTAGAACCCATGCTGGCAAACCTGATCGCATTTCTAATTGCTTTTCTCTTCTCTTATTCCGGCCATTTTCTCTGGACGTTTCGAACTCAAACACAAGGGCAAAAAGTGCATAAATCCTTTGCCTATCAGCTCAGGTTTTTGGTCGTTGCTATGTCGGGATTGTTGCTCAATTCATTGGCTGTTTGGGTGGTGACTGAGTGGCTTCAGGTGGATTACCTATACGCTGTTTTTCCGATGGTATTTGTAGTCCCGTTGGTGACTTTTGCTTTGGCTAAAGGCTGGGCTTTTAAATAAAAAAACCCCACATGTGTGGGGTAAACATTCTTTGTTGAATGTGGAGTTGCTGAAAGGTTTACAATATTGAAACTACAATAGTTTCACTATTCGGTCTACTTAATATTCGGTCCGACGCGAACGATCTTCATGGTGTTGGTACCACCCTGAGCGTTGACGTAGTCGCCCTTAGTAATCAAGACGATATCACCCTCTTTTACTACCTTACGACGCTGTAGCTCTTCGACAGCACGTTGGTTGATCTCTTCGTTGGGAACCGCTTCTGAATCAAACGGAACGGTTTTAACGCCACGGTAGAGTGCCACGCGGGTCTGTGTCTTTGGATTCTTTGAGAAGGCGAAGATCGGTAGGCCAGAGCGAATGCGCGACATCAGAAGGGGTGTAGCCCCTGATTCAGTCATAGAAATAATCGCAGTGACACCCTCTAAGTGGTTAGCCGTATACATAGCCGCCAAGGCGATCGATTCATCGATTTTGTGGAACCGCTCGTTCATACGGTGCTTAGAGACTTGAGATTGACGGTTCTTCTCGGCGCCTATAATGACTCGAGACATCGCCTCAACGGTCTCAATTGGGAACTCACCAGCAGCCGTTTCAGCTGAGAGCATGACGGCATCGGTTCCATCTAGAACAGCGTTGGCTACGTCAAAAACCTCTGCACGAGTCGGCATGGGGCTGGAGATCATTGACTCCATCATCTGCGTTGCTGTGATTACGGTGCGATCCAGTGTGCGTGCACGATCGATGATCAATTTCTGAATGCCGATCAGTTCTGCATCGCCGATCTCTACGCCTAAGTCGCCACGAGCAACCATAACGCTGTCGGATGCCAGAATGATCTCATCGATATTTTCGACACAGCTAACCGTCTCTGCACGTTCGATCTTAGCAACAATCCCTGCGTCACCACCGGCCGCATTCATCAGTTCGCGCGCTTCTGTGATGTCAGCACCCGAGCGAGGGAAGGAGACCGCTAGGTAGTCAACATCGATCTCTGCTGCGGTAATGATGTCTGCCTTATCTTTTTCAGTCAGAGCGGCCGCTGAAAGGCCTCCGCCCTGTAGGTTGATGCCCTTATTGTTTGAAAGTGGGCCGCCAACGGTCACTTCACACTCTAAGCGGTTTGGCTTCTTCTCAACAACGCGCATCTGTACACGACCGTCATCAAGCAGTAGCACATCACCTGGTTTACAATCTTCTACCAGTTGCTCGTAGTCGATACCCACAGCCTCTTGTGTGCCGGCTGTTTTGTCCATGCTCGAGTCCAGAGCAAAACGATCACCCACTTTGAGATGGATCTTAGTGTCTTTGAATCGCGCAATACGAATTTTAGGGCCTTGTAAGTCCCCTAAGATCGCAACGAATCGACCCGCTTTTGCGGCAGCTTCACGAACCATGGCTGCGCGCTTCTTGTGATCATCCGCCTCGCCGTGCGAGAAGTTTAGTCGGACAACGTTCACACCCGCTTGAACGAGGCGTTCAAGTACCTCTGGTGAATCGGTTGCTGGGCCAAGGGTAGCGACAATTTTGGTTCTGCGTTGCATCTTAAATCCTTAAGCGGTTTGCTTTCGGTGGGTAAGCAGGGCTAACTAGTGTTAGCCCTCAGTTGTAGAGAGTTGTAGAAAGTTATACCACGATTAGATGGCGTTTGTGTGAAATGGTTGTTCAGTTTTATTGAGCAACGACTTTAGCAAAACGAAGCATGTTACAGGTGTAGCCATACTCGTTGTCATACCAAGCGACCACTTTCACAAAGGTGTCATCCAATTGGATGCCAGCCTTGCAGTCGAAGATCGATGACTTGTTACAACCACGGAAATCCGTTGCAACAACGGCATCATCAGTAAAGCCTAGCGTTTCACCCAGAGCGCCTGTCTCTGAAGCTTCACGCATTGCACAGCAGATATCTTCGTAGCTCGCTTCACTATTTAGCTCAACGGTTAGGTCAACGACCGATACGTCTGTAGTTGGTACACGGAAAGCCATACCGGTAAGTTTGCCGTTGAGTTCAGGAAGTACTACTCCCACCGCTTTAGCGGCACCAGTAGAGGAGGGGATGATGTTCTCTAGAATACCACGACCGCCGCGCCAATCTTTTGCCGATGGGCCGTCAACGGTTTTTTGAGTCGCTGTAGCGGCGTGAACGGTTGTCATTAGACCGCGTTTCACACCCCATTTGTCGTTTAGGACTTTAGCCACAGGCGCAAGACAGTTGGTTGTACATGAGGCTGCAGAGACAATCGCTTGGCCTGCGTAGGTTTCGTGGTTTACGCCGTAAACAAACATCGGTGTGCCGTCTTTAGAAGGGGCTGACATGACGACTTTCTTAGCGCCTGCTTCAATATGTTTTTGACAACCCTCTTCGGTTAGGAAGAAGCCAGTACACTCAAGGACGAGATCGACATCGATATCACCCCAAGCAAGATCGGCAGGATCGCGCTCAGCAGTTAGGCGGATGGTTTTGCCGTTAACAATTAGGTTGCCATTGTCGGTTTGGATATCACCTTTAAATTGACCGTGTACTGAGTCGTATTTCAGCATGTAAGCCAGGTATTCAGAGCCAAGTAGGTCGTTAATACCAACCACCTCAATATCACCATTGAACTCTTGGTAGATTGCACGGAACGCCATGCGGCCGATACGGCCAAAACCGTTAATGCCAACGCGAATTGTCATTTCAAAACCCTCGTAACTAATTTTATTATCAGTTTATGTTGTAAATTTACGTACAGTTTTGCCGACTTTCGTCTAAAGTTCAATCGTATGGGTTATAAAATCCCTATTCTTTTTTGCAATAATGACCCTATTTATAGCGTATATAGCCAATTTTCATAGGGTTTACGCTATTTAAGGCTACTCTCATAAAAGTTATTAACTTACGTAATTTCTTTTAATTCGTAAGTTTTTTACTAACCTTTGGTGTGTTAAAGTAACTTAATTAGATTTCGATGAAATTTGTTGAGGTAGCTAATGCCATCTAACATCATGCAGCAGATCAGTGCAGAGCTTGAGTCGCTGAACCGATCCGAGCGTAAAGTCGCTGAAGTCATTCTTGCAGACCCGCAGGCGGCGACAAGATCCTCTATTGCCGTATTAGCTCGCGCTGCTCAGGTGAGTGAGCCGACGGTTAACCGTTTTTGTAAACGTTTCAATACAGCCGGTTTCCCAGATTTTAAACTGCATCTAGCTCAGGCGTTAGCACACGGTGTTCCCTATGTTAGTCGCAGTGTCGAACCTGATGACGACTCAGAGAGCTACACCAACAAGATCATCGACGCGACCATCGCTGCGTTGGTCACTGCTAAGAAGACCGTTGATCCACAGATGATCAATCTAGCGGTGGATCAGTTGATTCAGGCTAAGCAGATCATGTTTTTTGGCTTGGGTGCCTCTTGGCCTGTTGCGCAAGATGCTCAGCACAAGTTCTTCCGCTTTAACATCCCAGTCGTCGCTTACGACGACGTACTGATGCAGCGTATGACTGCGGCTGCTTCTTCTACAGGCGATGTTATTGTCATTATCAGTTACACCGGTCGTACTCGTGAGTTAGTTGATATTGCTGAGCTAGCCCGTGCGAGTGGTGCCACCGTGGTTGGCATTACCGCACCGAATTCACCACTGGCACAGCACTGTTCTATTGTTGTTGAGGTTGATGCACCAGAAGATACCGATGTCTACATGCCAATGACCTCTCGTATTATGCACCTGACCGTAATCGATATACTGGCGACGGGTGTCACGTTACGTCGCGGACCGGACTTCCTTAAGCACCTCAAAAACATCAAAGACTCATTAAAAGAGACACGTTACCCAGCAAAATAGGTATGAGTGTGAACAACTTCTCTCTGATTGCCGATATCGGTGGCACCAACGCGCGTTTTGCCATGGTTGAAACGGGTTCTATTAATCCGACTAATATTCGTAATTTAGCAGTCGATGACTTTGCATCGATTGATCTGGCGATTAAACAGTACCTTAGTGATCTTGGAAGTGATGTTCCCGATCGTTGCTGTATTGCCATCGCTTGTCCTACTCACAACGATAGGATTTCGATGACCAACAACGGTTGGGTATTTTCAAAGCGAGATCTGCAGAACCATTTTGGTATTGAACAGCTATCTGTCATTAATGATTACGCTGCGATGGCTTATGCCGCGGCTAATCTGACGGGTAATCAACTGATTCAGGTGGGTCGTGGAGAGCCTCTGGACGATTTTCCGATTGCTGTGTTGGGTGCAGGCACGGGTTTAGGTGTGTCAGGTTTGGTTCGCTCGGGTGGTGCATCCATTCCTCTGGTGACTGAGGGCGGGCATGTCGATTTTGCACCGACCACAGAACAAGAGGTTGCGATTCTGCGTTGGTTGTTAAAACGTTATGAACGTGTCTCAGCAGAACGTCTTGTGTCGGGTATGGGGATTCAAAATATCTACCAAGCCCTAGCGGAACTGCGTGGCTCTCCGGTTGAGCGAATCTCACCTGCTGAGATCAGTCGCTTAGCGTTTGAGGAGCGAGATCAGTTTGCGTTAGAGACGCTGGAACAGTTCTGTAAAATCTATGGCAGTGTTGCCGGTAACTTGGCTCTCTCTTATGGAGCCCAGGGTGGTGTATTCGTCACCGGTGGTATCGTTCCTAAGATGCTCGACTTCTTTATCGAGAGCGGATTTAGACAGCGTTTTGAAGCCAAAGGGCGTTTCGATCAGTACATGTCGACCATTCCGACCTATGTTATGACGGCTGAAGAGCCGGGTTTGATTGGGGCTGCAGCGGCGTTGGTATAGGGCTCTGGAAGTCTGCTGGTAGTGCCGATGACAGGCTGAAGGCCAGTCACGGCGGCTCCGTAGCGTAATTTGTACACTGGTGACTGGCATTCAGCCTGTCACCCGCTCTCTACGTCAAACTGATGTCTTTTTCGAAACGCCATCGGTGTTTCACCCAATTCACGCTTAACAAAACGCGTAAAGTACCCCGGATCACTAAATCCTAGCTCATCCGATATCAGGGCGATTGATCGCTGGGTGAAGGCTAACCGTCGTTTGATCTCAATGGCTAAACGCTGATTGATCGTTTGTAGAGCACTTTTTCCAAAGTGCTTTTTGCACAGACGATTGAGGGTACTCGTTGAAACTCCGCACTGCGATGCGTAATCATCAATATCCAATCGGTTCTCTAAACTGCTTTCGATCAGTTGAGAAAACTGTTTCAACGCATCGGGTAGCTTCTCACTCAACGTTAACGCGGTATCCACTCTTTTGATCATTGCGAACAGTGTGTGGATCAGTTGCAGTGACACGCTCTGTAGATCGGTAGGTTGTTGCTGCTCTTCTATTAAAAGCGCTGCGATGGTCAGTATCTGCTTTGCCGCTTCCTCTTTATCCCCCAAAAGAAGAATAGAGGCGCTGCTGGTCACAATATCGATGTCTTGCTGAATAATCGGCAGAGCGATGCTTAAAATGACCCCTCTTATACCATTGTGAAAGTGAAAACCGTGCCTGTTATCTGGCGGTAGTGTAACGATCACGGGTTCGTTAATTGAGACTTGATCCTCTTCCAGTTGAATCTCAGCTTCACCTTTTTCAATAATTAAGACCTGAAATAGATCACTATGCTTATGCGGTTTGATCAGGCCACGATAGGGTCTGCTACTCTCTTGAACTGTTTCTATATGAACAAACCCTGCTTGAGCGTCACTCTGGCTGTCACCGTAGAGTGCATAGTTGGGTGTTGTAGATGACTTTGTAGATCTCTGCATGACGAAAAAAGTAAATCCATAGATATTTTTTACCCATAATTTCCAATATTTGATCGAAAAGTGCAATTAATTGGCGTTTTTTTGAGTTGGGGCTTGTTAAGCCAATTGAGATACTGACTTCATATAATTAAAAGGAGTTTGTCATGCATATTCAAAACGCCTGGTACGTCGCAGCTATGTCGTGTGAAGTGACCGATAAGCCACTCGGTCGCACCATCTGTAACCACAACTTGGTTATGTACCGTGGTAAAGGTGATGCCATCGCCTGTATTGAAGACTTTTGTCCTCACCGTGGTGCGGCCATGTCGTTGGGATATGTAGAAGAGGGTGAATTGGTCTGTGGCTACCATGGTCTGCGTATGGGGCCAGATGGTCAGACGATCTCGATGCCTAAACAGCGTACTGATCGATTCCCTTGCACGCGCTCGTTCCCAGTGATGGAGAAGTACGGGTTTATCTGGGTGTGGCCGGGTGATAAAGCCCAAGCGGATGAGTCTAAATTGCCTAAGTTCCATTGGGCTGAGAATGAAGGTTGGGCTTATGGTGGAGGCCTGTTCCACATCAAGTGTGACTACCGTTTGATGATTGATAACCTGATGGATCTTACTCACGAGACCTACGTTCACTCGACCAGCATCGGTCAGAAAGAGATCGATGAAGCACCGGTGAAAACGCGTATGGAGGGTGATCAGGTCATTACTGAGCGCTTTATGCCAGAGGTAAAAGCGCCACCGTTCTGGCAGATGGCGATGGAGTTTCAGGGGTTAGACCCTAATGCGACCGTCGATCGTTGGCAGATCTGCCGCTTTAATGCACCGAGTCACATCATGATTGACGTAGGCGTAGCGCTGGCTGGTAACGGCGGTATTGATGCACCGCTTGAGAAACGTGCTAGCAGTGTGGTGGTCGATTTTATTACCCCTGAGACGGATTCAACCATGCACTACTTCTGGGGTATGGCGAGAAACTTCCAGCCTGAAGATACAGCGCTGACCGATAAGATTCGTGAAGGGCAGGGTGGTATCTTTACTGAAGATCTTGAAGTACTGGAAGCGCAGCAGAAGAACTTGGATCGTTACCCAGATCGTGACCTGCTTAAATTGGATATTGATGCCGGCGGTGTTCAGGCGCGCCGTATGATTGAGCGTGCGATTAAGTTAGAACAGGGGGCGGGCAATGCTTAAGCTGCGGGTTGCGAGTAAAGCTCCACTCACCGATCAGATTGTGAGCCTGAAGTTGGAATCCGTATCAGGCGAGCCACTGCCGGAAGTAGCTGCAGGAGCACATATCAATTTACACCTAGGTACCGGTTTGAGCCGACAGTACTCAATTTGTAACCCTGGCACATCAACTCAGTACTATGAACTTGCAGTGTTTATTGAAACTGAATCACGTGGGGGTTCTAAAGCCGTCGCAGCGCTAGAAGTCGGTGACATCATTGAGGCGGATGAGTCGCAAAATCACTTTGGCTTGAAAACAGCTTCCAATCACCGTTTATTTGCGGCAGGCATCGGTATAACGCCGATGCTTGCGATGGCGCGTGAACTGCACGCACGAGGAAGTCAATTTGATCTACTCTACCGAGCAAAGTCACCGGAGAGAGCGGCCTTTTACTCTCAACTGCAGCAGTGTGATTTCTCTGAGGCCTGCCGTTTCTCTCTCTCTAGTGATGGTGGACTTGATCTCGCAGCTGAGTTGGCAAATCCTCAGGCCGATGAGCAGCTCTATGTGTGTGGCCCACAGCGTTTTATTGATGCGTTAATTGATGCTGCTAAAGAGGCTGGCTGGCGTACGGATCAGATCAATCGCGAGTATTTCAATGCGGCCGTTCCAGAAGTGGAAGAGGGTGATCAGCCCTTTACCGTGAGGTTGAAATCGACCGGTGATGAGTATCTGGTACCGGTTGATCAAACCATTGCTGAAGTTCTAGAGGATGCAGGTGTCTTTGTGCCTCTCTCTTGTGAATCGGGTGTCTGTGGTACCTGTCTAGTTGATGTTGTTTCCGGTGAGCCGGATCACCGAGATCTGTATCAAAGCGAAGAGGAGCAGGCCTCAAATCGACAAATGACGGTCTGCTGTTCACGCAGTAAAACGCCTCTGATCGAGATTGATTTGTAGAACGAATGCAGCGCGTTTGGCGACGAGGCCCTCCCCGAAATCTGGGTCACAACCCTGGGTTTAATGAGATTCGCAATTTCTTCGATTTTCGTTCGGTGCGCATTGGTGGGTGGGTCACCGCTGAAGAGCAGGCGATACGGGCTGAAGAGTTCTTTATTGCTCTGTTAGATCTGCAAGAGATTCTCGGTCTTCCAAATTTTGCGCTGTCACTTCGTGGCGAACTATCACTCCATTATGGCACCGGTGGACGTCCCGGTGTCTGTGCGCACTATCAACCCTCAGCTAGAACCCTTGCCCTGGCTAAAAAAGCCGGAATTGGCAGTTTGGCTCATGAGTGGGCGCACGCTTTAGATCACTATCTGGCTAAGACCTCTTTCGAAGAGGATGTTGGTGCACGTTTCGCAACGACCGCATGGTTGGCTGACTTTACCCACAAAGTGCATCCGCTTAATGATGCCTTAGACAGGCTATACACGACGCTCTACCTTTCCAACGATAAGCAGAGTCCAAGTGACTATGTCACTCGATCCGTTGTGCTAGATAAACAAGCAGGAACGCTCTATTGGAGCTTGCCCGAAGAGCTGTTTGCTCGTGCTTTTGAGGCTTGGATCTCGAGAGCCGTTATCAAAAATAGCCTATTGATCAACCCTAAGGATATTGTGCGAGATACGAAAGGGCTCTATCCATTTGAGTCTGAAGCTAATGTGATTGATAAAGCGTTTGAGGATTACTTTGGGTTGTTGGGGTATGCGCTTTCTAGGTAGTTTCTGAAACGCTGTTGGTGCCGATGACAGGCTAAAGCCAGTCACGGGAGCTCCGTTAGGTGACAAGCTAAAGCCAGTCACGTCAGTACTACCAAGGTGACTGGCTTTCAGCCTGTCATCCGCTGTTGAGTTAACGGCAAGCTACTCAATCACATGCCTCCTAAGAATGGCTCGATTATGCATCTGAACCTCTGGCCGTTCACGCCAACCCCAAAACAGCTCTCTGGCTTCAGCAGCTGAATGTTTTAGATCGATAATTGGATCTGGATAGCTCTGCTCACTCTCTAGCATCTGTCTCTCAAGTCCACCCATCGCCCAAGGGGAGTGTCTGAGCTCTTTGGGTAGTTCCGCTAGTTCAGGTACCCATTTCGCGATGAAGTGACCCTCTGGATCATGCTCCTCGGCCTGTAGAGTGGGGTTATATATTCTCAGTGTATGAATACCCGTCGTTCCTGCTTGCATCTGCAGCTGTGGGAAGTGAATGCCCGGTTCAAAATCTAGAAACTGTCGAGCTAAGTGAGGTGAGCCGAGACGCCAGTCTATTTTCAGGTAGTGACAGAGAAAGCTGACGAGCATCGCTCGCATTCTAAAGTTGATGTAACCGGTGCGATTGAGTGCTCGCATACAGGCATCAACCAGAGGTACACCGGTCATGCCACTCTCCCAAGCCTTTAGATCTTCTTCAACTTTGTCATCGGTTCGCCACGGAAATTGGTTGTAGCCGGCATTGATCGGTTGAGTTTCGATCTCGATCTCAGATTCAAACTTCTGAATGAAGTGGCAGTGCCAGTGCAGACGAGATCGAAACGCTCTAAGAGATTTCTCCCACTGACTTCTGACGCAAGAGGGTTTGGATTGTTGGTAAACCTCAGCCAGGCTGATATTTCCCCACGCAAGGTAGGGGGACAGTCGACTGCAGTGCTTGCGAGAGGCGGAGGGTTTCGAGATCGCTTTGGAATAGAGCTGACCACGCTCCTTGAAAAAGCTCTCTATTACAGATGCTGCTGCAGTTGGGCCGCCGTATTGCACCAGGGAGTCAGCCTCTAACCAATCCGGTTGAGGTTTGAAGTAGGTTAGTGGGTTTGAGTTACCAAGCCTAGCAGGGATCAGTTGGCTTAGGTCCGGTTGATGCAGTGGACCTTTGATCCGTGCATCCCAATTATCCAGCCAGTTATCGCGACTGCGAGCGCCTCTAATAACGGCTCCGTAGGGTGACTCATTCCACTGAATGCCCTGCTTCATGCATAACCTCTTTACCCGTTTATCACGGGCAAAGGTTTTGGCCATGCCGATCTCTTCGTGGCTATAGATTGAGTGAACATTCGTGATCGAGAGTATTTTAGAGAGCACCTCGGTTGGCTCATCGTTGAGCATGACTATTTCAGAATTAAATGCCGCAAGCTGATGATTGATATCGTTGATGCTCTGATAGATAAACCGCCAGTGACGTTCACTGTAGTGGCTATCTTCCATGAGCTCAGGTTCGAAAATGTAGATAAGCAGTAGAGGTAAGCCTGATTCAATCGCCTCTTTTAGAGGTCGGTGATCGGTCAGGCGAAGATCGCGTTTGAACCAGACAATGTTGATGGGGGTTGGCATGGGTACCTCTGTTGATGCAGAGGTATAGGTTGAGGGGGGTGAATCGGATCACTGCCGCATGATAAAGCCGATGACAGGCTGAAGGCCTGTCACCATTTAGTTAGTCAAAGCCGCTTTGGCGCATTTGCTCATGCGAGTGTCGGACTCGTTATGAAGAGTGCACCAGGCTTGGTATTGGCTGAGGAATACTTGGCCAGTCAGTTCGTTTAGGAAATGACTCTTCTTAAGCTGATCCATTACCGGGCCTTTTACCTCTGACAGGTGGAAGCAGACGCCAAAGTCTTTGAGTCGCTGGTTAATCGCCTCAAGGGACTCTAGGGCTGACGCATCAATCAGGTTGACGGCTGGGCACATCAGAACAAAGTGCTGGACCCCTTTTTGTTGGGCAATCAGGTCATAAACACGGTCTTCTAAATAACGCGCGTTAACGAAGTAGAGGCTCATATCGATACGCAGTGTGATGATCTTCTCATCGTACTCCACTTCAAAACGATCGACGTTACGGAAGTGCTCTGTACCGGGAATTCGGCCGACAATCGCATCGTGTGGCTTACTCGTGCGCTGCAGAAACAGTGCGATCGATAAGGTCACACCGGCCATGATGCCTGCTTCTACACCGACTAACAGCGTCAGCAGTATGGTTGCCAGCATTGCCATGAAGTCAGGCTTCGAGTAGCTCCAAGTGCGTTTTAGGGCGCCGAGGTCGACCAATGACAGAACGGCAACAATAATGGTTGCGGCCAGTGTCGCTTTGGGTAAGAAGAATAGAAGCGGTGTTAGGAAGAGGGTAGCGACTGCAATACCCACTGCTGTGAATGCGCCCGCTGCCGGTGTCTCTGCGCCGGCATCAAAGTTGACAACGGAGCGAGAGAATCCACCTGTCACTGGGAAGCCGCCAGATACCGCTGAACCTACGTTGGATGCGCCTAGGCCAATCAACTCTTGGCTGGGATCAATTCTTTGACGACGCTTTGCTGCCAGTGTTTGTGCAACAGAGACTGACTCAACAAAACCGACAATACTGATCAGCATGGCTGAAATGAACAGTTGTTGCCAAAGTTCTGCATCAAAATGTGGCAGTGCAAACTCGGGTAGTCCTGTTGGAACGATACCAACGACTTTGACCCCCTCAAGCTCTAGGCGGTAGTAGTAGGTCGCAAAGGCTGTGGCGGCTACAGCCAAAACAGGTCCCGCTTTGGCAATGACATCAGCCAGTTTTGAGTTCATCCCGGTTTTAAGCAGAAGTGGCTTTAAGCTCTTACGGGTCCAGAACAAGAAGGCTGTCGCAGAGACACCGATAATCAGTGTCGGGATGTTGGTGTCCTCTAGGTGAATGATGATTGAAGAGAGAATGTCATATAGATTGTGGCCAGACGCGTTGATGCCAAGAATATGTTTTAGCTGGCTGGCGGCGATGATCAGTCCAGAGGCGGTAATGAAGCCGGAGATGACCGGGTGGCTGAGCAAGTTGGCCATCGCGCCCAATTTAAAAAAGCCCATCAGTATTAGCAGTGTGCCCGAAATTAGCGCCAAAGCACCTGCAGCGGCAATGTAATCGGTGGTGTTGGCAAGTCCGAGGCTACCTAAAGCGGTTGCGGTCATCAGTGAAACAACAGCAACAGGGCCAACGGCTAGAGTACGACTGGTTCCGAAAATAGCGTAAGCGATCAGCGGCAATATACTTGCATATAGACCCACCTCTGGCGGTAATCCAGCAAGCAGAGCATAGGCCAGTGATTGAGGAATCAACATGATCGTTACAATCACTGCCGCGATAAGATCGTTGGTCAGCGTCAGCTTATTGTACGATTTTGCCCAGTCTAAAATCGGAAAATAGTTCTTCAAAGTATTAATCCTGAAAAGCAGAAAACGCTGCTTTATTACTGACGTGCCTCGATTCGCGCTCTAATTCCGTTAAGGTCATACCCAGCATTAGCGGCCTTATCGATAATCGCTTGGGCTTCCTGTCTTGACCCTTCTGCCATTCCCCATAGCATGGTGCAGCGAGTGCCGGTGCGACAAAAAGCGAAGATTGGGGTTTGCGCAGAAGCTAAGAATTGATCAAATGCCTCAACATCTTGGTCGCTGATGTTGCCAGAGATAACGGGCTGAGAGACGTAGGTTAACCCTAGCTTCTGACACTCCGCTTCAATCAGTGCTAAATCAGGTTGATCCTCACTCTCGCCGTTTGGTCGGTTGCAAATGACGGTTTTAAAGCCTGCATCAGCAATGGACTTAATATCTTCAATCGCTACTTGAGGTGACACGCTGATTGAATCGGTGAGTTTTCTTACATCCATGAAATGTTTCCTTAATCAGAAAAGGTCTACCGGAATTTTTAGGTAGCGCTGCCCGTTATCTTCAGCCGGTGGCAGGTGACCAGCACGCATATTGACTTGAACCGACGGCAGAATCAGGCGAGGCATATCAAGTGTTGCATCACGTGATTCACGCATTTGAATAAAGTCAGCCTGATCATGCTCTACGCTGACGTGAATATTGTGCTGGCGCTCTTCACCGATGGTGGTTTCAAATTGGTACTCATCACGACCAGGTGCCTTGTAGTCATGACACATAAAGACACGGGTCTCATCCGGTAGGGTGAATAGCTTCTGAATCGACTGGTAGAGGGTTGTTGCATCGCCCCCAGGAAAATCGCAACGCGCGGTTCCGTAGTCAGGCATGAATAAGGTGTCACCCACAAACAGAGCGTCACCGATTAAATAGCTCATACAAGCAGGGGTGTGTCCGGGTGTGTGGATCGCTTTTGCAGCGATTGAGCCGATATTAAATGACTCATCATCTTTGAATAGATGATCAAACTGGCTGCCATCACGTTCGAATTCTGTACCGGCATTAAACGCTTTGCCGAAAACATCTTGTACTACAGTGATGTGATCACCAATGGCTAAGGTGCCGCCCAGTTGATCCTTTAAATAGGGTGCTGCAGATAGGTGATCGGCATGAACGTGAGTTTCAAGAATCCATTTGGTCTGCAGTCCCTCTTCTTTTATGTAGGTGATGATTTGATCGGCTGATACTCGATCAGTTTTACCTGACGCGTAATCGAAATCGAGAACGGAATCGATAATTGCACACTCTTTCGTTTCAGAGTCTGAAACAACGTGGCTGAAGGTAAAGGTGGGTTCATCAAAGAAGGTTTTAACGATAGGCTGCATTGGATGCTCCATCTAGCTTTTAAGGTGCAATTAACGGTCTGTCTAGACTTTAGTTATATGCTTATAGCTTAAGGTAAGTATCCTACTCTTAATTTGCGAATTGTCAATTACGACGGGGGGTGTAAAGGGGATTTATTCGAAGGTGTAGAGTCTAAGAATTAAAATGAATTCAACAGCTCTAAAACAAGTGATTGATCGGTTGCTGACATCTTGTCGACCTTGAATGATTCGGTAATCTCAGTGATCAATTGAGCTAGATTCAGTTTTGCATCTTGGCTATGAAGTAGATCGATATGCCCCCTGATATAGGAGATCGCAAACAGCTGATCAGGGTTGTCCAGTGAGACGGTTTCAAGCTCTAACAGTTGATCGGATAGGGTCTTTAAATCAATCATAAAATTCCACGGATTTTAAGTTAAGAAGGTGCTCTTTGCCGTCTGCATCGATTCGGATTAAACGTATGGTGAGGTAGTCGAGCTCTTTTGCCATCCAGATAAGAGTCGTATGCTGTTGGCCGGCCCTAACCAGTTGCAATTTTTCACATAGAAAAGTTCCTGCAGGGGTTTTCAGTAACTCCTCGCCAAGCCGATTAAACTGATAGCTCTTGATCTGCCCACCATCAGCGATTCTATAGTCAAGTTGTTGCCGCCCTGACTTTAAATCTTCTCTGAGTTGAAGCTGGTAACTGAGCCTATCTTGAACTGCACTCTCCCAAGGTTGATTCCAGGGGTCCCCATTGACCAGTGTCGTAATTCGGCCTCCAGCCTCATCAAAGTCAACTGAGATAGAGCGTGAGCGACCAAACAGACTGCGCTCGTAGTTGTATAAGAGCGGTGACCACTCACCATGACTGAATTTGAGCTCGCTGGTTTCGCTCTGCTTGGCCATAAACGCTGAGGCTCTGTTGGTAAATCGCCAGGTTCCTGTGGAGGTTTTAACGAGCTCTCGTGTCGCAGTCACTGGCACATCAATTAAAAGATCGATGTTGGCACTGTAAGAGGCTTTAAAAGGGGTAGGTTGAGCAAAGGATGGGCCGATAAGAAGTATCGATAACAGTGCTACCCAACTTCTCATCTTCCCATTAATCCTCATTTACACTCGGTAAAGGTAGCCTGTTTCACCCAAAGGTGATCCGTCTAGAAAGACTCGGTTGTTCTCTAGAGTGATGCGTTCAGAGGCAAACCAAGAGACTGCAAGTGGGTAGATTTGATGCTCTAGCTGATGCACTTTTTGGATCAATGAATCAACAGTGTCGCCTTGCTCGATGTCGGTAGCAGCCTGAATGATGGCAGCTCCGCCGTCCAGCTCTTCTGAGACAAAGTGCACCGTACAGCCATGCTCTGTATCGCCAGCCTCCAATGCTCTCTGATGGGTGTTGGTGCCTTTATATTTAGGCAGAAGAGAGGGGTGGATGTTGAGAAGTCGACCGCTGAAGTGCTGAACAAATTCGTCGGTCAAGATCCGCATGAAGCCAGCTAATACCACGAGGTCCGCTTGCCATGCATCGATCTGCTCCATCAGTGCACTATCAAACGCAAGGCGTGAATCGAAATGGGTATGATCAACCACAGCTGTCTCTATACCGGCTTTTTTAGCGCGCTCTAAACCATAGGCACTCTCTCTGTTTGAGAGAACGCCAACAACTCGGCAATGCTGGTCGTTGGCAGTAGCATCTATGATGGCTTGTAGATTCGATCCCGACCCTGAGATTAGAACTACAATGTTCTTCATCGTTAGTGGCTCATACCTGCCAGCTCAACTTGCTCGTCGCCCGCGGCAGCGTTTGCGATAGAGCCGATCAACCAAGCCTCTTCGCCAGCGGCTGATAGGATCTCAATGGCCTTATCAGCTTCGCTGCCAGGAACACAGATCACCATGCCAACGCCACAGTTTAGGGTGCGGTACATCTCTGTTTGATCAACGTTGCCGCCGGCTTGAATCCAACGGAAAACTTCTGGAATCTCCCAGCTATTGGTATCGATCACCGCTTTTGCGCTCTCAGGAAGTACGCGTGGGATGTTCTCTAGAAGGCCACCGCCGGTGATGTGAGACAGAGCATTAACCTGTACCTTCGAGATTAGCTCAAGCACCGATTTAACGTAGATGCGAGTAGGTTCCATCAGTGCATCAGCTAGCGTACCCTGACCCATTGGTTGGTTTAGGTCAGCATTAGACACTTCAAGAATCTTACGAATCAGTGAGTAACCGTTTGAGTGAGGGCCCGATGAGCCCAGTGCGATTAGAGCGTCACCGGCTTGTACTTTAGAACCGTCAATGATCTCTGATTTTTCGACAACGCCAGTACAGAAGCCGGCTAGATCGTAATCGTCGCCTTCGTACATACCTGGCATTTCGGCTGTTTCACCACCGACCAGTGCGGCACCGGCCAGTTCACACCCTTTACCAATACCGGATACAACGTCTGCCGCCATATCGACATTCAGTTTGCCTGTAGCGTAGTAGTCAAGGAAGAATAGTGGCTCTGCACCAGCAACGACTAGGTCATTAACACACATAGCCACCAAGTCGATACCGATGGTGTCATGACGGCCAAGATCCATGGCCAACTTCAGTTTAGTACCGACACCGTCGGTGCCGGAGACCAGTACTGGCTGGCGGTAACCCTCCGGGATTTCACACAGAGCACCAAAGCCACCCAAACCACCCATCACTTCTGGACGGGCTGTGCGTTTAGCAACACCTTTTATTTTCTCGACAAGGGCGTTACCTGCATCTATATCGACTCCAGCATCTTTGTAGCTGATTGAAGGGGTATTGGTATTGCTAGACATCTGTGTTTAACCTCAGGGGTGAAAGCGAATTTAATAGGTTGTGAATTCTATCAGTTTGCGCACCGCTGAGCTATTGTGTGTTACAGTTCTTAGCAAATTTAGCGATGATTTTTTCTTAGGTTTTTTGATGTCTCGCCATTTAATGAAAATCAAGGTTCTAGCTCTAGCTTCAGCTCTACTGACTTGCTCAGTGAGTGCGGTGGCTAAAGATCTACTATTGTGGCCAGTTGATGGGCGCGAATCGCCGGTCAAAGCTGAGCAAGAGAGTGCTCGTTGGGTGCAATTCTTGGTCGAAAAAGGTCGATCTGAATCCATCTCAGTCGCACTGCCCAGTGAATTTGGCGTCGGGCCACTGTTCTACCCTCAACTGGTTAAGGGACAATCCATTGATGAAACACTTCAGCGCAGTGCAGCTGGCACCGGTAATGGTGCGGCAGTGCTCGTGCAATTGAACGAGGGTGGTATCAATTGGCGTTTTATTAAAGAGGGCGTAGGTCAAAATCTTCGCACTTCCGTGACCAGTGATGGGCTTGCCTTGGGTGTGAGTTGGCTAAAAATGCAACTGGACTTAGAGGAGGGTCCGGCCATTGATGAGCGCTCCACCGCTGATGAAATAGTCGAGCAGCCAAATGTTAACACCGCAAAAGTTGAATCGATTAAACCGGAAAGGGTTGAAGCTCCAACGGCTCAGGTAGATCAGGTTGCGGCTCCCGTTATCTCTGCTGTTGAATCCGCTGCACCCGTTTTACCCACACAGAGTTCTGAGATTGTTACCAGTAACTATCAACACAGTGGTCATGAGATCAGCGTGACAGGACTGGATGATCTCTCCTCACTGTTACGAGTGACAGGTAAACTACGTGAGACAGACGGTGTTAAATTTTTGTATGTGTCACAGATGAACGACGTTGAAACTCGTTTAGTGGTGGGTTCTGATCTCGGGCTTGCCGAACTGAGTGCTCTATTGGTTGAGCAATCTTGGTTAGAGGAGACGGGTATTGATGCTTACCAGTACAAACCCTTTCAGCTGGAAGAGCCAGCAACCCTTGAAGCCTTATTAGAGCCTTTGTCTACTGATAGTGATGCTACTCTTGTGCCTGAGGCAGAAATCACTCCATCAATTGAAGAAGTGATCGAATAATGCAGCAGCGTTGGTTTATTCTCTCAGTTCTAATTGTTATCACAATCCTTCTATATCTATTGGCACCGGTATTAAGTCCCTTTGTTGCGGGTGCTCTATTGGCATACATATCAGACCCTATTGCTGATCGATTAGAGGCAAAAGGCATGGGTCGAACCCCGGCCGTCATTGTTGTTTTTACCTCCTTAGCCTTGGTTCTGATTGGCGCATTACTGCTGCTGATACCACAGTTGTCACATCAAATTCAGATTGTCGCTCAGCGAATTCCAGTAGTTATCGAACTGGTTAACAACGAGTTGATCCCTCTGATTGAAGCTAACTTAGGTCTGTCCATTGCTAAACCGGATCTGGCTCAAATTACAGCCGTGTTGGCTCAACACTGGCAGAGTACCGGTTCAATCGCGACCGTTCTTATATCCTCTATTACACAGTCTGGATTGGCTATCGCTGCTTGGTTAGCCAATCTGGTATTGATTCCAGTCGTCACTTTCTATCTGTTGAGAGATTGGGACAAGATGGTCGCAAACATCGCTGAGTTGTTGCCAAGAAATCTAGAACCTAAGGTCTCTATCTGGGCAAAAGAGTGTGATTTTGTCCTCGGTGCTTTCATGAAAGGGCAGTTAGTGGTCATGCTGGTGTTGGGTGTTATCTATGCGATAGGCCTGGCACTTCTCGGGGTAGATCTTGCTCTGCTGTTAGGATTGATTGCAGGGTTGGCGAGTATCGTTCCTTACCTTGGCGTGATCATTGGCATTCTCTCCTCTTCGATTGCGGCCTATGTTCAGTTCCAAGATCCGACCATTCTTCTTGGTGTAGCAGCGGTCTTTATGGTCGGCCAACTGCTGGAAGGTATGGTCCTGACCCCGAAACTCGTCGGTGATCAGATCGGTCTTCATCCGGTTGCGGTCATTTTTGCGATTATGGCGGGTGGTCAGCTGTTTGGCTTCATTGGTGTGTTGTTGGCGCTGCCGGTGGCGGCTATTATTCGCGTGTTATTGTCACATCTTCACAGTGGCTATAAACAGAGTTCGCTTTACCATCACACAGTTGATCAGGATGAACCCTCAGTCTGATGTCCCTCTCATCACAGAATACTCCTCAGCAACTCTCTTTAGGTGTTCAGCTTCGCAGTGACGCTAAGCTATCTCGTTTTGTGCAGTCCCAACAGAGTGCATTAATACCAGCGTTAAAGGGTTTGATTAATAGACAAGAGAATCAGTCTCAAGAGTCCTTTGTCTATCTATACGGTCGTGAGAATACCGGTAAGAGTTATCTTCTTCAGGCAGTCTGTAACGAGGCAGAGCTTCTCGGTATTTCGGCGATCTATCTACCACTGAGTCAAACCGATGAACTGTCGATAGAGATGCTAGAAGGGTTAGAATCTTTTCAGTTGGTCTGTTTGGATGATGTTGACTCTGTGATTGGTGATTCAGCTTGGCAAGAGGCGCTTTTTCATCTATTCAATCGCATTCGAGACATTGGCCACTCATTGTTGATCAGTGGTATGGATTCGCCCGCAAATAGTCAAATAGAGCTTCCAGACCTTCGTTCACGCTTGGCTTGGGGGCTGACTTTTAAGCTGGAGGCTCTCTCGGATGAGCAGAAGCGAGAAGCGATTCAGCAGGAGGCTGCCGCTAGAGGCTTGGTGTTGGCTGATGAGGTCGCACAGTATCTACTGAATCATGGTGAGCGAGACCTTTCCAAGCAGTATGAATACCTGGATCAGTTGGATCGAGCCTCTTTGCAGGCGCAACGAAAACTGACCATCCCCTTTGCTAAACAGGTGTTGGGTTGGCTGTGACGCTGCAACGCCTTTTTGATCACCCCGATTTTATGGCCATCTACAAGCCGATAGGTGTTGGGATGCACTCTGAGTCTGGGGAGTTAGGTCTTCAGGTTATTGCTGAACAACAGTTTGGGTTAAAACTTTGGATGGTGCACCGGTTAGATAAGGTGACATCGGGCGTGCTTCTGTTCGCTAAACATGCCGAAGCAGCCGCGCAGCTATCAAACCTGTTCAGTGAACAGTCGATTCAAAAAACTTATCTCGCCCTAAGCCAATCCAAGCCGAAACGAAAGCAGGGTCGCATCAAAGGTGATATGGCAGCGGCGCGGAATGGAAGTTATAAGCTGCTCAAAACTCAGTCTAACCCTGCTATTACTGACTTCTTTTCACTCTCTATTGAGCCGGGTTTACGTCTCTTCGTCTGTCGACCTAAAACCGGTAAGACGCACCAGATTCGAGTCGCCCTGAAAAGTGAAGGTGCGGCAATACTCGGTGACCAGCGATATGGCCAGCCCTCTGATCGTACCTACCTGCATGCTTGGCGTATCGCATTTCAGTACCAAAAAGAGGCTTTTCAGATAGAGGCAGTCCCTCTAGAAGGTGAGTGGTTCAACAAAAACACTTTTATCGACAAGCTGAAGCAACTTGAAAATGGCAACTATTGGCCAGAACATTGGCTTAAGAACCAGAATTAATGAGACAAAAGTTATGAGTGATGATCGAGTCATTAGAGATTTTACACTGCGCAGCAAAGAGGATCGTGAAGAGCTGCTACTGCATTCCTGGTGCGACCATTGTCAGAAAGTGGATCTGGGTATGAGTGATCCTGTTGAGTACGAACTGCACGGTATTATCTTTCTGGAAGGGAAATGCCAGATGTGTGGAGAGGTTGTTCTGACTGAGATTACAGACGATGAATTCTGATTACCTTGATCGATTCGCAGGTATTGGGCGCCTCTATGGCACTGATTCACTCGAAAAGTTTCACAAGGCTCATGTTGCCGTTGTCGGTTTAGGTGGTGTTGGCTCCTGGGTGGTAGAGGCGCTTGCCCGGAGTGGTATCGGTGAGCTTAGCCTCATTGATCTAGATGAAATTTGTATCTCAAACACGAATCGCCAGATGCATGCGGTTAGCTCAAATTTAGGCGCCTCAAAAGTTCAGGTGATGGCGGATCGTGCGCGCGAGATTAATCCCGATTTAATTATTCACGAGCATGAGTGTTTTGCGACGCAAGATAATCTTGCCGACCTGTTGGTTGAGCCGATTGATTATGTCGTCGATGCCATTGATAGTGCCGGTGTTAAAGCAGCAATGATTGCGTACTGCCGTCGCCGCAAGATTCCGATCGTTACTACCGGCGGGGCTGGTGGGCTCATTGATCCGCTTAAAATCGAAGTAGCTGATCTAAGTAAAACTCAGCACGATGCGCTGGCCGCTAAGGTTCGTTCAATATTGAAACGCCATTTCGGGTTCAGTCGAAGCGGTAAACGATTTGGTGTCGAGTGTGTCTTCTCGCAGGAGCAGGCTAGGTATCCACAGTTGGATGGATCTGTCTGTGCAACAAAAAACTTTGGTGAGAGTGATGTGCGTTTAGACTGTTCTGGAGGCTTAGGAGCAGTTACTACAGTCACGGCTGCGTTCGCAAATGTTGCAGTAAGCCGAGTGTTGATAAAGATGAGTGAGCGAGTCGCCCGAGAGAGAAAACAGGCCGATCAGAGCTGAGTCTGACCGGCCAAAGAGCAATATGCTTTGGAGGCTTAAGCAGCCTGAGTTAGACGTGCTAGCGCTGATTCACGAGTTGTGCGAAGTTCGCTAACAAAAACACGGCTTAGACGTTTGCTTGTAGTGTCAACCAACTCAGCCAGTGCTTGGCTGCGAAGTGCTTGAGCTTCTTTGATTGCTGCTTCTAGATCTACAGTTGCGTATGTGTAAGGCATGTTCATTTCCTCTAATTCGTTTCGCTGTTCAATTTGTGATCATACTAAAGGTGTATAAGCCTCTCGACAAACGATCCTTTTTTGATTTATTGTTGAGTTAAATTCACTTACAGGAATCTTCTATGCGACGCTTACCACCACTTAATGCTCTTCGTGTGTTCGATGCTGCTGCCCGCCATGGTAGCTTTAACCGCGCCAGTGAAGAGCTTTGTGTCACGCCATCGGCGGTTAGCCATCAGTTGAAGTCACTTGAAGAGTTTTTAGGTGTTGAGCTTTTTAAACGTGAGAAGCGAACCATTTCGTTGACGGCTGCAGGGGAGCGTTATTTACCCTCGGTGCAGATAGCCTTAGACGAACTGGAGCAGGCGACACGCAGATTGGTTGCAGCGCCTAATACCAACGTGGTGAAGGTGAGCATCGCGCCAGCCTTCTTAACACGTTGGTTGGTACCACGCATCACGCGTTTTCAAGAGCGCTTTCCTGAAGTTGAGCTTCGAGTTGAATCTTCGATTGAGTACATCGACTTTGATAACTCCGAGACTGATATGGCTGTCTATTATGGTACTGGCCATTGGAAAGGCATCGAGTCGCATATGATGCGTAATATCTTTCTGACACCCGTCATGAGTCCCAAACTCCTTGAGGGTAAAGATCCACTCAACACACCCAAAGACATGCTAAACCACACTTTGATTAATGTCTCAGGTCGTAGTCATGAGTGGACAAAGCTGCTCCAAGAACAGGGGATCTCCATCACTGAGATAAACAAAACCATCTCCTTCTCCAGCACCTCGTTGGCGGTATCGGCGGCATCAGAAGGGATCGGTATAGCACTGGCAGATACTGCTCTGTTGGGCAGAGAGCTAGAGAGTGGTCGCTTAATCGCGCCCTTTGATATCAGTTTGGATAGCCATAACGCTTTCTATCTGGTCTACCGCAAGAATCATGGACTAACGCCTGCAATGATGGCCTTCCGTGACTGGATTCTAGAAGAGATGCAAGCGGATATCGATGCCGCTAACGTTGGAAACTAGTTTCAATGCAGCGTATTAAGCCACTCCTGACGGCGTTGTTAATCATTCTGCCGCTGGGCGTCAGTGTCTATCTTTTGCAATCGGTGTTAAATGGCTTTTTAGAGCGAGATCCCATAACAACGGATTGCGATGTTAATTTGGAGACCTGCCTAATTGAACTCCCGTCCGATAGCGAGGAGAGCAGGGTGCTGAGCCTCAGCATGAATCCCAAACCGGCTAAATCGCTGGTACCTCTGACATTCAGCTTTACAGTCGATGGGCAACAACCCGAGAGTGCTTGGCTCGATCTGCAAGGGACTACGGAGTATATGGGTATCAACCAGACACCGATTAAATTCAATGGTGAGAGTTGGTCGGGAGTCACCGAGCTTTCAGTCTGCACGACGGGGTTAATGGTCTGGAAGGCTCGCTTGATCATTACCGAACAAGATGGCGAGAGTTATCCCGTCGATTTCTTTTTTGAGGCAGAGTGATTTTTTGGTGGAGTCATATCGAAGATGTGACGATCTTTTCGGTGACAGGCCTTCAGCCTGTCATCCGCAAGTAGGCTTTACTACTTTTCTGGAAAACGCTGAGAGAGTGGATGTCAGGCTAAAGCCAGACACCGGTGCTAATAGCAAAGTTATAACTAGTACCAATCGCGGCCTTTTCAAGACCCCTCCAACAAAATGCCAAATTCGAACTTCGTGCCATTCGTCCCCGTCCGACTGAGAACGAGCACGGTGCTCTTTTTCGTTAAGACGTTGAAAGGATCGAGCCCCGGATGGGCGAGATTTTCAGCGCCTGCACGGAGCAGGCTCTGGAATGTGCCTTTCAATGTTAGAAAAAGAGTATCGTGCGCAGTGTGCCGAAGGCCGATGGAGCGGGGTGTGTTTTCTTGCTTCTTCTTTGCTCACACAAAGAAGAAGGCTAGCCGACGACAGTCGGTTAGAGGTGTTTTTGCTTTTAAACCTTTATGCCATAAAAAAGCCCCGCACTGCGGGGCTAAAAAGGAATCTTCAATCGATGAAAAATGAAGAAAACGAACACAAGGGATTTGTTCGTTACCTAATCCATTAGGCATGTATAAAATATAAGTCTTATTTGTGCGGTGCACAATATGTAAAAGCTGATTTTTTAGTCAACTTTTTTATAAGGCTTAATTATTGATGCTGCAATGCAGAATAAAACTACTCTTCGATGATTAGATTGCTCTTTCTGAATGGGTGTGCGGCATAGGTGCCCATGACGCGAACCTCTTTAGCAAAGAAGTGAAGCTCTTGTAGGGCTAGCTGCATGGCAGGCTCTTGTGGGTGCGAGGCTACATCCAGGTGGAAGCTGGTGACCTGCATCGTATCCGAAGCCATGTAACTTTCCAGCTTAAGAATGTTCAGGCCATTTGTGGCAAAACCACCCAATGCTTTATACAGCGACGCTGGGATATTTCGAGCGGTGAACAGGATCGAGGTCATGAAATCTTTATCAGCCTCATATTCCGGAACCCTGCTATCACGTGCCAGTATCAAAAAGCGCGTGGTATTACCTTCGACGTCTCTAAAACCCTCTTTGACGATATCTAAGCCATAGAGTTCTGCAGCAAGAGATGAGGCGATAGCGCCCAACTCTGGATCTGGATTTTCTGAAAGATCTGACGCAGAGCCTGCCGTATCAAGTGCCGCGATAGGTTCAAGTCCTAGTGCTCGTATGTTGCCATCACACTGTGCCAGTGCCTGTGGGTGAGAGGTGACTCGCTTGAGCTGTTCCACCTTGGTACCGGGTATGGCAAGAAGGCAGTGATTAACCGGCTCAAAGTGCTCGGCAATGATGTGCAGTTGAGTTTTAGGCATTAAGCGGTAGATCTCTTCGACACGACCGGCAGTGCTGTTCTCAAGCGGGATCATCGCTAAACGCGCTTCACCACGTTCAACCATAAACATGGCATCAGCAAAGCTCTCACATGCGTGTGCCTCCAATTCTGGGTGGACACGGGTACAAGAGAGGTGAGAGTAGGCACCAGGAACACCCTGATAAGCGATTTTTGCGGGTAGGTCTGTCATATCAACTGCTAAATGAGAGAATTAAAGCGATATTATTGCACATCTCATTACTCGGCCAATAGCCTTCAGAGGACTGAGAGAAGTTTTAAAGATAAAAAAACCTGCCGAGCGAGAGCGGGGCAGGTTTTTTAATTAAGTCAGATCTTAGAGTGCGTAAATGACTGCAAGTAGACCGGTTACCGACATCGTAATGGTGTAAGGCAGTGCCATCCAAACCATCGTACCGTACGAGAGGCGAATCAGCGGTGCAATCGCTGAGGTTAGCAGGAATAGGAACGCTGCTTGACCGTTTGGAGTCGCTACCGATGGGATATTAGTACCGGTATTCACGGCAACCGCTAGATGGTCAAACTGTTCACGAGTGATATCACCTGCGTTCAATGCCGCTAGAATCTCATTAATGTAGACCGTCGCAACAAACACGTTGTCTGAGATTGCCGATAGCACACCGTTTGCAATGAAGAAGACGGACGGCTGTTGGCTTGGTTCTAGTGAAAGTGCCATGTGAATGATCGGCTGGAACAGGTGCTGATCGTGAATCACGGATACTACGGTAAAGAATACAACCAGCAGAGCGGTGAAAGGGAGTGCCTCTTCAAAGGCTTTACCAATCTGGTGCTCTTCTGTGATGCCGTTAAAGGCGGTCAATAGAATGATTACGGTCAAACCGATCATGCCGACAGGCGCTAAGTGGAAGGCTAGACCAATGACTAGGAATACTGCCACTGCAGCCTGAACGATTAGGCTAACGCGCTGTTTCTTTGTCATCTTAGCCGATTGATCTTTATCGTAATCAACCAGAATTTGGCGTACGTTCTCTGGCAATTTAGCGCCGTAACCGAAGGTACCGGTCTTCTCTAGTACTACAACGGTTAGAAGGCCAACCGCCAGTACAGGCATAGTGATCGGTGCCATGCGTAAGAAGAACTCAATAAAGGTCCACTCCGCTTTCTGAGCGATCAACAGGTTTTGTGGCTCACCGACCAGCGTACAGACTCCACCTAATGCTGTACCCACAGCACCGTGCATCAAGAGACTTCTTAGGAATCCGCGGAAGTTTTCTAGATCCTGGCGACGCTCTTCATGAACGTCATGGTCAGTTGTATGGTCGTGTGCAGAGTCGTTATTTTTGCCCGAAGCGACCTTGTGGTAGACCGAGTAGAAACCGACACCGACACTGATCAATACAGCAGTCACTGTCAACGCATCTAGGAAGGCTGATAGAAAGGCTGCAGAGATAGAGAAAAGCAGAGAGATTGTTGTCTTAGAGCGAACTTTAACCAGTATCTTAGTGAAGACCCATAGAAGAAGATCCTTCATAAAGTAGATACCAGCAACCATGAACATCAACAGAAGGATAACTTCTAAGTTGGCGTTGATCTCGCGGTATACGTTATGTGGATCGGTTAAGCCGATCACGACCGCTTCAATTGCAATCAAACCACCCGGCTGAAGTGGGTAACATTTAAGCGCCATCGCCAGTGTGAAAATGAATTCGAAGATTAGCAACCAGCCTGTTACGACAGGGCCAGCTGTTAAAAGTAGGATAGGATTGGCTACAAGGAAGAAAAGGATTGCTTGCTTGTACCAAATTGGCGAGTTGCCCAAAAAGTTTCGGGTAATTGCCGACATGGTTGATTGATTCATGTAGGGTCCTTACAGTTATTTTAATTTGCCCAAAAGCAAAAAAGCGCAAAGATTATAAGGTTATTCCTTTAGTTTGGAAACTGCGGTTTTAATACTTTAGTTTTATATAACTATTACAAATAAGCATTGCCGTTTTTAGGGAGTCTTCTTGAAATACTTAATTGCCCATCAAAATCGTCTGATCTTGGCTGACCCAAAACTAGGGGTTGTGTTGGATCGTATTGATCTCTCCCTATCCTTTGACAGCGAGTATGAGATCGAACGTTACCCTGTGTTACCGGGCTATGAGTTGGTCAGAATGTCTGAGGTACCTGGCAGTGCCAAAGTGGTGGATCTTCGAGCTGAACTTGAACGGTCTGATCCATTCCAGTATCAGTTGTTCTCCAGAGCTCAGCAGTTATTGAATTGGCGAGTGAATCATCAGTTTTGTGGTCGCTGTGGTGGGGGTATGGCGTTTGGTTTAACCGAGATGGTCTTGAAATGTACGGACTGTGGGCATCACGCTTACCCGAGACTCTCTCCCTGTATCATCACTCTCGTTGAGGACGGGGATCGAATCTTGTTGGCCCATAACGCTAAGTTCACACCTAATCGATTCAGTACTTTAGCTGGATTTATTGATGCCGGTGAGACGGCTGAGCAGGCGGTAGCACGAGAGGTCAAAGAGGAGGTGGGTGTTGAAATTAGCAACATTCGTTACTTCAAAAGCCAGCAGTGGCCATTTCCTGACTCGTTGATGTTGGCGTTTTTTGCTCAGTATGCCGGTGGCGACATTAAACCTGATGGTCGTGAGATATTAGAAGGGCGTTGGTTTACCAAGGAAGAGCTGCACACTGTGGTGCTGCCACCCAAATTCGCTATCTCAAGAGCGTTGATCGACGACTGGGTTGCACGACAAGGCTGATTTGCAGCTATAGCTGGGTATCAGTGCCTAAAAAGTTTGCCTAGCTTGGTGGCGAGCATGACATCACCCTCGGCGCGCAGAAGACCTTTCATGAAAGCACTCATGCCATCGATCTCACCCTGTATAACACCAATGAATGTCGCTTCATCCATGATCAGTGTGATGTTTGGATCGGAGTGCTCACCCCAGTTGGCGTCTAGCTTTGAATCCTCGATCGTTAGGTAGAATGAATCTGCATCATTCAACGAGAACTGAAACGTCTTATTTAGACCTTTGGCGTTGTCAGAATTGAATCGATCTTGCAGCTTGTTGAAAACCTGCGTGAGGGTGACATTTGAAGACATAAAAACCTAGCGCTCATTAGAAGTGGCTATGTTAACCTACCCCTCTCTGTTAATCGACTTTCTTACGAGGTAATCAGTGGTCGAATTTTTTTCTGAATACGGTCTTTTCTTGGCTAAAACGGTCACTTGGGTGGTTGCGATTGGGCTAGTGCTTGCGATGATTGCAGCAGCGGCTCAAAAACGCCGTAAGCCTAATGATGGCGAGATTGAAGTCGAGTCGCTGAATGATCACTTCACCGAGCTAAAAGAGACGTTAGAAGACCACATATTGGATGAGCATCGCCTCAAACAGATGCATAAAGCGCAAAAGAAGCAGGATAAAGAGGAGGCTAAGGCCCGTAAAAAGGCGGCCAAGTCCGATGCTCAAGCAGAAGAGGATCGAAAACGAATCTATGTCATCGATTTTGATGGCGACATCCAAGCCTCTGAAGTCGACAAGATGCGCCAAGAGATCACAGCGGTTCTGACGTTGGCAAGAGAGGTCGACGAAGTGGTTGTTCGTCTAGAGAGCCCTGGCGGTCTAGTGCATGGCTATGGCTTGGCTGCATCACAACTCGAGCGCATTCGTCGTAAGCAGATTCCACTGACGGTGTGTGTCGATAAAGTGGCTGCCAGCGGTGGTTATATGATGGCTTGTATCGCCAATAAGATTATCGCAGCTCCCTTTGCACTGATCGGTTCCATTGGTGTGGTTGCACAGATTCCCAATTTCCATCGCCTTCTTAAGAAGAATGACATCGATTACGAAGTCCTAACGGCGGGTGATTACAAGCGAACTCTAACGATGTTTGGCGAGAACACCGAAAAGGGGCGTGAAAAGTTTGTTGAAGAGCTAGAAGATACGCACGCTCTTTTCAAAGAGTTTGTCTCTGACTACCGCTCGGATTTAGACATTGAGAAAGTGGCGACGGGTGAAGTCTGGTTTGGTCGTCGCGCCATTGCCAATGGTCTTATTGATCAGATAGAGACCAGTGATGACTATCTGGTTAATGCCGCCGATGACGCTGATATCTACAAAGTGAGCTATCAGGTGAAGCAGAGCCTACAAGAGCGCCTCGAACACTTTGGTATCTCTGCTGTCACTGGCGTTGCTGGTAAAGCGTGGTCGAGCCTGACACAGAGCCGTTTCTGGGCGCGCTGATGAGTCGTATTGAGATCTCCATTGCTGATCAAACCTTAAGGTTACTGACCGATTCAGGTGAGCAGAGTTGGGGCGTCTCAACGGCTTTAAACGGGTCGGGAAATCTAAAAGGGTCAGGCTGTACACCGCTTGGGCAGCACAAGGTAAAGCTTAAAATTGGCGAATCTGCACCGATCAACAGTGTCTTTGTTGGTCGTCAATCAACCGGTGAAATCTACTCAGAAACGCTTGCCAAGCAGTACCCGGAACGAGATTGGATTTTGACACGAATCATCTGGCTACAGGGTATGGAGTCCGGCTTCAATCGTGGTGGTCAGGTCGATACACTAAGTCGTTTCATATACATCCATGGCACACCTGACACTGAGCCGATGGGGGTGCCTAAATCACACGGCTGCATCCGAATGAGAAACCAGGATCTGATTGAGCTGTTTGATCAGGTCAACAACAACATGATCGTAAATATTACGGCTTAATTGGAGAGAGTAATGAGCAGTGGCGCCCTAATGCTGGATATTGCTGGGACTGAGTTAACGCCCGCTGAGGTTGAGACTCTCAAGTCTCCCCAAGTGGGAGGGTTGATTCTCTTTGCTCGTAACTACCAAAACCCTGCACAACTTCGACAACTTATGACGTCGATCCGTCAGGTCCGTCCTGACCTGTTAGTGGCTGTCGACCAAGAGGGTGGTCGTGTACAGCGATTTAAAGAGGGCTTCACCCGACTGCCACCAATGCGAGTATTCAGTGAAGCTTGGCAGGACAACCCGAGCAAAGCGGTCGCTTGGGCTCATGAGTTTGGCTGGTTGATGGCGACAGAGTTGCGCGACTATGACATCGATATCTCATTCGCCCCTGTGTTAGATCTCGATTACGGCCACTCAGAGGTGATCGGCGACCGTTCGTTTGGCACCGATAGCGAACAGGTTGAAGCACTTGCGGGAGCCTTTATGTCAGGTATGCATGAAGCGGGCATGGCGACCACGGGTAAGCACTTTCCAGGGCATGGCTGGGTGGAGGTGGATTCACATTTGGGTCTTCCAGAAGATCAACGCAGTTTTGCTGAAATTGATGCTCAAGACCTACAGCCCTTTGCCAAGTTGATTAAACGCGGCTTGGATGCGGTCATGCCGGCCCATATTAAATACACCAGTGTCTGCTCACAGCCCGCAGGCTTCTCAGAGTTTTGGTTGCAACGCCAACTGCGTGAGCGATTAAGTTTTGATGGCGTGATCTTCAGTGATGATCTCTCTATGGAGGGGGCAGCAGAGACTGGCAGTTATTCTGATAGAGCCGACGCCGCGCTGGCAGCTGGCTGTGACATGGTGCTTGTCTGCAACGCACCCGAGCGTGCGCAAGAGGTGTTGCAGCACCTAACCAACCTTGGGCACACTGGTTCTGATCGAATTGTAAGAATGCGTGCTAGACCTAAGCGCCCGAGTGATTCTGAACGATTGGCTCGCGTAAGAACGATGGCGAAAGAGTTGGTCTAACTGATTGTTTATTGGAGTTTTTAAGTGACTGAATTGTTGAGTTGGGTGCTTAACCCACTGTTAAATGCTATTCCTGCCTTGAATCAATATCAGTGGTTGCTACAAGGCGCTGTGATTCTGTTGATGACACTGATCGTCTCTCTAGTCAGCAATACTTTGTTGAATCGACTGATTCCCTTTATCAACAATCTCTCGTCCGTTTGGAATCAGGTATTCATTGATACCGTGCGTGCCCCTTTAAGTCTTCTAGTCTGGGTGGTGGGTATTACGCTCTCACTCGATATTGCCGCTCGAGCACTGGACGAGATAGACCTAGTTCTGACGCAATCTTTGCGCTCACTAGCGTATATTCTGTTAGCGGCATGGACGTTGATCCGTCTAATTAAGCGGGTTGAGCAGCAGTTAGTGGATGGCGTTTCTGGTCGTCCTGGTGTTGATCGAACCACCGCTGATGCGGTCGCAAAACTACTGCGATTAACCGTCCTTCTGTTTGCGGGTTTGGTGCTGCTTCAACATTTGGGCGTCAGTGTCTCAGGCATACTAGCGTTCGGTGGTGTTGGTGGTTTGGCTGTCGGTTTTGCCGCAAAGGACCTACTGGCTAACTTCTTCGGTGGGTTGATGATCTACATGGATCGCCCCTTCAAAGTGGGGGATTGGATTCGCTCCCCCGACAAAGAGATTGAGGGTACAGTTGAAGAGATCGGCTGGCGCTTAACCCGAATTCGCACCTTTGATAAACGACCGCTCTACGTCCCTAACTCAACCTTCGCCAGTATTGCCGTTGAGAATCCATCGCGTATGACCAACCGTCGTATCTATGAAACCATTGGTGTTCGTTATGACGATGCGGCTGTGGTTGAGCAGATTGTTGCAGATATTAAATCGATGTTGCAGAGCCATGCTGACATCGATCAGAGCCAAACTCTGATCGTAAACCTGAACCACTTTGGTGCCTCATCAATCGATATCATGGTCTACACCTTTACCAAAACGGTTAACTGGGTGGAGTTCCACTCGGTTAAGCAGGATGTACTGGTTAAGATTATCAATCTGGTTGAAGCGCGTGGCGCAGAGATCGCTTTCCCAACCTCTACGATTCATATTGCCCCGAATGAGGCGCCGTCGAACTAGTTTACGGTGTTTGCTGTCTCTGTTGAGGTCACCAGATCGGTGACCTCCATCTCAACCGCTTCGACCGGTCTAAAGAGTACCAGCATTCCCAGAACGGGGTGATCGATGTAGTGCAGATCCTTCGATCGCATGCGACGTGACTCCTCAAAACAGATCGTTTCAGCGGGCTCGTCGGTCAAGCTTAAACCGTTAGGGTAGTAGTTGATCGATGGGTAGATATGCAGATAACGCTGACGCTCAATGCGTAATGTACCTTCGAAGTTTCCAAATGCATCCAATAACAGAGTGGTGCGGTTAGCGCCAGGTTTAAACTGATCCAGCCAGCTATTGTGGTAGAGCAGCTCATACCCTTTTTGCGCCAATCGATTGGCTTGTTCAGTCAATGCAAAGGTGGTTATTGGCAACTCTTCATTCAGGGCTAAGGGTTCGCCATCATTGACGAGAGGAAGCTCAGCGTTGGTGAATTCAATACTTTCTAAGTCGGCAGGCCAGGTTTCGCTCTCTTTGTCGGCTTCAGCCTGTTTGAAAATAACCACTTCAACAGTGTAGAGACTCTCTTCACTGATCAGTTCAGGGGCAACCGCTAGCTTGACCGCCTCATCGTCAGCCACGGCTTGGCCGATACCAGCCAATAGCAAAAGGGTCGTTGCAATCACTCTCACTTTAATATGCTCCTGAAGGTTCAAATCAATCACTTGCCGGTGTCAGTGTATCAAGCAGCGCTTCAACTGTCTGGAATCGAGTTTCACTGTTTTCCATCGGTACACTGAACTTAAACGCGGTAGCCCCATCGAGTTTATAGACCTTTGGCTGTGTCTGCACCAGTTTTACAAGGGTGTAAGGATCGACACAGGTCTCCTCAGCAAACTCCAAGCGTCCTGACCCAGCGCCAGCATCCAACTTGATAATATCGAGTTTTTCAGCCCGCAACTTGATTGAAGTCTGTCGAATTAGGTTCTGAAGAGGCGTTGGTAGCAGACCAAAGCGATCAATCATCTCCACCTGAAGCTCACGCAACTCCTCGTCATTGGCTGCATTGGCAATGCGTTTATAGAGCGTCAATCGGTTATGCACATCCGGCAGATAGTCATCGGGAATCAGTGCCGGTAGGTGCAAGTTTACTTCACAGCCGTGATGAAGAGGCTGATCAAAGTTGGGTGTTTTACCCTCTTTAATCGACTCTACTGCTTGCTCTAGCATCTCCATGTAGAGGGAGAAACCAATTGTCTGCATTTGACCCGACTGCTCTTCACCTAACAGCTCACCGGCACCCCGTATCTCAAGGTCGTGGGTTGCTAGGGTAAAGCCTGCCCCTAGAGTGCTCGCTTCGACAATCGCCTCCAGACGTTTGGTGGCATCTGAAGTCATCGCCTTGTGGTGCGGTGTAAGCAGGTAAGCGTAAGCCTGGTGATGCGAACGACCGACTCGACCACGAAGCTGGTGAAGTTGAGCTAGACCAAATTTATCAGCGCGATCGATGATGATCGTATTGGCGTTAGGAACGTCGATACCGGTTTCGATGATGGTGGTGGAGACCAATACGTTGAATCGCTTGTGATAGAAGTCACTCATCACCTGTTCCAGTTCACGCTCACGCATCTGGCCATGGCCGATACCAATACGGGCCTCTGGAATCAGCTCACCCAACTCTTTAGCGGTCTGCTCAATGGTTTTCACTTCGTTGTGCAGATAGTAGACCTGACCACCGCGAAGCAACTCACGCAGAATGGCCTCTTTAATCAGCGCTGGATCTGATTGACGCACAAAGGTTTTAACCGATAGACGCTTAGCCGGTGCCGTCGCGATGATCGATAGATCACGCATGCCCGACATCGCCATATTCAGTGTGCGAGGTATAGGCGTTGCGGTTAGGGTGAGAATATCAACCTCAGAACGGAGCGATTTGAGCTTCTCTTTCTGCTGAACACCAAAACGGTGCTCCTCATCGATTATCAACAGCCCTAGGTTGCTGAATTTCAAATCGCCCTGAATCAGTTTATGTGTACCAATCAGAATATCGACTTGACCCGCCTCTACCTTTGCTGCGATCTGATCCTGTTGTTTGCCTGTTTTGAAACGCGAGATCAGATCGACCTCCATAGGCCAGTCGGCGAAACGATCACGGAAATTCTCAAAGTGCTGCTGGGCGAGGAGGGTGGTTGGTACCAATACAGCGACCTGTTTGCCCGCTTGTGCCGCAATGAAGGCGGCCCGCATAGCCACTTCAGTTTTACCAAAGCCAACATCACCGCAGACTAGACGATCCATAGGTTGGACGGCTTGCATGTCTCGGCGCACCGCCTCAATGGCCATCGCTTGATCCGGCGTCTCTTCGAATGGGAATGCACGTGAGAATTGATCATACATCGCATCATCAATGCTGTACTGATAGCCCTGGCGAGCGGCACGACGTGCATAGATGTCTAACAGCTCTGCAGCAGCATCACGCACCTTCTCGGCCGCTTTACGGCGCGCTTTGGACCACTGTTCTGTGCCAAGACGGTGCAGCGGTGCAGACTCTTCACTGGCACCGGTGTAACGGCTAATCAGATGCAGAGAGGAGACCGGAACATAGAGTTTGGCATCATTCGCGTATTGCAGGGTCAGAAACTCGGTGGCTGATCCATCCAAATCGATCGTCTGCAGACCGAGATAGCGTCCTACGCCGTGATCAATATGGACCACAGGATTCCCGACGCTCAGTTCAGACAGCGATTTAACGGCCTGGTCGGCATCGCTCTGTTCACGCTGGCGACGACGACGTTGGAAGACCTGATTGCCAAATAGCTGTGCCTCTGAGATCACCTCAAATTGATCACTGATGGCAAGACCCTGTTCAAGCGGTGCAACGCTGATGGCAAGTGACTCGTTGCTGTTTTGAAAAGCTTGCCAGCTGTCGAGTTGCACAGGCTTGATCGTCATCGCTTGCAGTTGCGTTAATAGAGATTCACGACGGCCCGCCGACTCAGCAAGAATGAGAACTGGAGTGGTGGCTTTCTCTAGGTGATTGGCCAGTGGGCGCAGAGGCTCTGCCGCAGTGGGAGAGGTGCTTAAACTGGGAGGTTCAGTCGCACCGATATTTTCACGCCCCGGTTTAACCTCTTCCGGCTCAGCACTAAGACGTATGCCCGGCCAGCGTTTTAGGTCACTGGCCAAGGCATCCGGTGTTAAAAAGAGCTCATCTGGCGTCAAAATTGGCCGAGTGATATCGCCTTGGCGTTCGTTATGTCGGCTCACCACACCGCTGTGGAATTGTGATGCGGCCTCTAGTATCCCTTTCTGCTGAATCACTAAGGTTGATTCAGGAAGGTAATCGAACAAAGTAGAGCACTGCTCAAAGAAGAGAGGCAGATAGTACTCGATACCCGCCGGTGCTAAACCGCTCGAGATGTCTTGGTAGATAGGGCAGTTGCCATAATCGACATCAAACCGTTGACGCCAGCGCTGTTTAAAACCATCAATCGCGTTGGAGTGGAAAGGGTATTCGCGCGCCGGCAAAATTCGAATACGCTCGATCTGTTCAATGGAGCGTTGTGTCTCCGGATCGAATGTCCTTAGAGTATCGATCTCATCATCAAATAGGTCGATACGAAGAGGCGCGCTAGTGCCAGTAGGGTAGAGATCAATAATGGCGCCACGTACAGCAAATTCACCGTGCTCATAAACGGTGTCGACTAGGTTATACCCTGCATCGATCAGTTGTTCACGCATCCTGTCGGCGTCTAATTGCTGACCTTTCTCAAGCCAGAAGACATTGCCACTGACAAACTCTTTAGGAGCGACACGCTGCATCGCCGTCGAGGCAGGCACGACAATGACACCTGACTTTAAACCTTGAAGTCGGTACAGAGTCTCTAAGCGAGTGGAAGTAATATCCTGGTGTGGGGAGAAGCTATCGTAAGCTAGGGTTTCCCAGTCTGGAAAGAGCATCACAGGCAGAGAGTCACCGGCAAAAAAGCGTATCTCACGACGAATACGGCTAGCGCTCTCACTGTCGTTGCAGAGCATCAGAATAGGTCCCTGATGTTTGTCGCGTATCTGATCGATTAGCCAACCGGTGGCGGCCCCTTTTACATCACCAATACGGCGCAAATCACCGGCTTTAGTTGGGGCAATAAACTGATCTAGACCTGACAATCTTGGACTCCAGTGAAAATAGCATGAGAAAGATTCTATTGTAGCGATCAATCAGTAATTAGGGCAGGTAAGTAGAGAAAAAATCACAGTTTTTTCCTGCGACTCCTGGGCTTGTCAGCTCCGATAAAGTTAAATTTTTAGGTTCTGTTCTTTGTTTAGCTCAATGCTAATAGCCCAGACTTATGGTACTTATTCGCCTGGTTTTTTGTGATTAATTGGCATGAAACTTGCTTAATTTTCGTAGCAGAATTTTTTTCAGTCGTTTGTTCAAGCAGACGGTTTATCGAAAAGGTTAAGAATAGCGTTATGCATTTGTTAAATAGAGTGAATCCAGAGAGTTGGTTTTCAAATATCAGTAGCGACGAATTTAAAGCACAGCGTTGGGCTGGCATGGGATATGTTGCTGTGTTGTTGATGGCGATTGTCACTCGCGCTTTGCCACAACTTGTTGAAACTGGATGGAATATAACGCAGTGGGTTGTATTCCCTATCGTATTGACTCTGCTAACTTCAACATTAATACAACTTGCCAGGGCCGCTAAGTCTGGAAGCTTATTACTCACTACAGTTGTCTGGTTGCTCTTGCCACTCTTCGCTTTTGGTCTTTTAACAGTGGGCTACACCCCATATGCGATGATTCCAGGTTCGATGTTGATTGCTATGTTCTTGCTTCCCACTCAGCACCGTCGTTTTTATCTCTACCTTGGGTTACTAGCACTTCTAATTATTACCTTGCAAAAATTTACCGATGATCAATTGTTGTTCGGGTTACGTTCTCTCAGTGCGGCTCTGGTCGGTGGCTTAGTTATTGTTAGGGTGTTAGAGGGTGAAAAGGCCGTTACAGAAAGTGGAAGGTATGAATTAAGAGACTTTATAGGTCTTTTTGCTGCTTTAGGTGTACTTGTAGTTCCTGTTTTGGGGTTAGTCTCTAATGACTTTGGATTCTCTAATCCAGAGGGAACTTTGATGGCTGCGGGACTTTTTATTGGCCACGCAGCAATCAGAAAATTTTATCCAGCCTACCCATACAGGGCAAAATTGTTTCTTATTCTTTTCTGGTTGGTCACTGTCTACGAGTTATACGCCAATCAAGAGTCTGGGATGCTGTTCCTACCTGCAGCTGCAGTTGCTGTCTATTTTGTTGCTCCAGTGCAGTTGGCGAGGCGTTTTATGCTATCGCTGGTGGTTGTAATTTTGTTGGGATTTGTACAGTTTTTTGATGTTGAAGAGTTAGAGCTTTTCCCGCGACTATTTATTTTGGCGCTGGTATGTTGGTTGGTTGTTGAATTGGTAGTCGCTAAGCGAGCGCAAGTTGAGCAGAAAGAGCCAACTCTTTTAAATCCTGAAGGCTCAAACCCGGTTAATACCCTGTTGACCCGTACTGTCGTTTTTACAGTACTTATCACAACCCTTGTTTTGATGGCTCTGGTGCCAATCATTCAGCACATCGATCGCGCACGTTACCAAGAACAGCTCCAATTTGCTGCTTCACACTTAGATGCAAATTTAAACCAATTTAACCAACAGCTTCTGCGTTTTGTGAGCGATATTCACCTCCGTGCTTATTCAAGCTTAAGTCGGAATTATTTGACAGGTCGTCCGGCGAACTTGCGTCTGCTGTTGGAGCAAGAGTTAGTCTCCGTTGTAGATAATGACCCGTTCGTTCTGCAAGCGAGGCTTCTCGACTTAAATGGAATGGAGCTAATTAGAGCTAACCGTTCCTCTGTTGGAGCCTATGCAGTGAAACCAACTGAGCTTCAGGATAAATCTAGCCGTGCCTATTTTATTGAAGCCAAAGCCTTAGGATTAGATGAGATCTATGTCTCTAAAATTGATCTCAATGTTGAAAATGGTGTTGTAGAGGTTCCACATCTGTCTGTGATTCGCTTCGCCATACCTGCCTTCGATACATTGGGCAATAAACGTGGCGTTTGGGTTTTTAACTATGATGCGGCCGCCTTCCTTCAACTTTATGCTCAGTATGACCCGCATAAAGAGGAGCAAAACTTCATTGCAACTAAGAGCGGTTCAATGGTTTTGGCACCCGAGGGTTTTCCTCTCTGGGCTGACTCTTTAAATTTAAAAGATGGTCGCGTTGGTGATTTCTACCCCGCTTTATGGGAGCAGATGGCTCTGCTTGAGGTGGGTGATTCTGCACAGGTTTTTGAATTTGAGGATAAGGTCGCATTCTATCAACGCTATGATCCTAGCGAATATTTAACAACCCTCATGCAGCAGGAGTTGAATTTAAACCATTTAGATTCAAAGAGTTTTAGTAAAATCAAACTAAGCCATCCTCTCTATTTTATACAGATATTACCGAAAACAACCCTTTCGCAATTTGCGCTAATTGGCAGCCCCATTGCACTCTTTTGGTTAGTAGTGACGTTCATTTTGATTTTGCTGGTCGCCTTTTCAATTGCCTCGTTGTTGGCCCGCTCAGAAGAGTTGAGTAAGCAAGGTCAAAAACTTGAAAACGCTCTTTCATTGGCGGAAGAGTCCGCGGAGGCTAAGGGGCGTTTTCTTGCGACCATGAGCCATGAGATACGTACGCCACTCAATGGGGTATTGGGTATGTTGGTGTTGGCTAAAGAGGAGTGTGTTGATACACAACTCAAGTCTCGCCTCAATTTGATTGAGTCCTCTGCAAATGCGCTGCGTAACATAGTAGATGATATTTTGGATATCTCGAGGCTAGAGCAGGGCGGAATAGTGCTGGAAAAACGCAGTTTTCTGCCCAAATCGGTGCTCGAAGAGGTTTCGGCCTTGTTTAAGCCAGTTGCCCAGCAAAAGGGTGTTGAACTCCTCATGCAGAGCAGCTTAGAGGGGGTTAACCTACTCGGCGATAACCATCGTATTAAACAGATATTGTCTAACCTTGTGGGTAATGCCATTAAATTTACTGAAAAGGGGCGTGTAACTATTCGTTCTGAGCTTATTGATGCTCAGGGTGCAAATCCGCGCTGGCAGATCGCAGTTGAAGATACAGGTATAGGTATGAGTGCCGAACAGATTGCAACGCTGTTCGAGCGCTTTACTCAGGCGGATGACTCTATAAGCCGCCGCTTTGGTGGTTCTGGCCTAGGTTTAAGTATCTCCAAGCAGTTGGCTGAACTGATGCAAGGCGGCATCACCGTCACCAGTAAAGAGGGTGAGGGTAGCTGTTTTACTCTGGAGCTACCGGTTGAGCTGGCTTCTGCTGATCAAATCCAAACTGAGGTCCAAGCGCTAAACCCCTTTGATAGTGTTAAAGAACTGGCAGGTAAGCGACTGTTGGTGGTGGATGATAGTCCAACCAACCGCATGGTTGCGCAAGGCCTGCTCAACAAGATGGGTATGCAAGTTACGACGGCTGATGGTGGGCTGGCAGCACTGGCTGCAATCCGAGAATCAGTACCGGACCTTATTCTGCTCGATATTCATATGCCGGAGATGGATGGTTTAGCGGTGGCTAAAGCTATTCGTGCTGGCGAGGCGGGTGTTGAGGCTAAGGCGTCGCCAATTATTGCCCTTACCGCTGCTGCTTTTGAGTCCGATCGTGACAATGCGATAAATGCCGGCATGAACGGCTTCCTATCGAAACCGATCAACCCAACTGAATTAGCTGTAGAGTTGTTAGATAAATTAGCTGATTAGGTGTTACAAGCTTAGAGCCAATAAGGGATAATAACCTCAATTGTTATTCCTATTGGACTCTAAATGAACCACCTAGAGCTCTTGGCGCAGATCTTTGCTGTGACTGCGCCTATCTTCTCGCTTGTTATTATTGGTCTTGTTTTAAAGCGCTTGCACCTGCTCAGCGATGAGTTTATTTCGGGTGCATCGCTGCTTGTCTACAAAGCGACCCTGCCAACTCTGTTGGGGATGGCGGTGCTTAAAGCGAATGTACCGGCACTGCTTGAGTCGAAACTGTTCGGCTTCTATATTCTCGCCACCTTTTTAACAACCTTGATCTGTTGGATTATTGCCGCCCGTTGGATTCGTTCCGATCAGCGTGCGGTATTCATTCAAGCTGCCTTTAGGGGCAACCAGGGGATTATTGCGCTGGCGCTGACCTTGAGTTTTTATGGTGATCAGGCGCTGCAGATGGCGGGGCTTATGGCGGGTATCTCGGGGGTGGTAAACAACGCCATTGCTGTGGTGGTCTTCTCTGTCTTGAGTACCCGTTACCGCCCAACACCCATGAAGGTGGCCAAAGAGGTGGTGCTCAATCCAATGATTGTCGGTGTGATGATCGGGGTTGTGCTCTCATTAAGTGGGCTGCAATTGCCTAAATGGCTGATTCATTCTGGCGAACTGTTTGGTTCGATGACTCTTCCGTTGGCGCTTTTGTGTATTGGTGCCACACTCTCGTTTAAAGCCTTTCAAACCACTGGCGTATTAGCAGTGCATGCAACCCTGACTAAGTTGGTTTGGGTGCCAATGCTATTTACAGCAGTTGGTTGGTATATCGGCATTAGTGGCATGGAGCTGGGTGTGCTCTTCCTATTCTTAGCAGCGCCAACTGCAGCCGCCAGTTACGTAATGGCGAAGATCTCTGGAGATGATGCCGAGCTTGCCGCTAACGTTATTGTACTCACCACTTTTGCTTCAATGTTTACGATTACGCTAGGTTTGTATATCTTGCAGGTCCTAGCGTGGATCTAAATGTTTAAATCACCACAATATAAGGATGTAAATCATGACTTCATGGAGCCCTGCAAGCTGGCGTCAACTGCCGGTTAAGCAGCTACCAACCTACCCAGATTCTGATGCCCTCGCATCGGTTGAACAGCAACTCAAAGCGCAGCCACCTTTGGTGTTTGCTGGCGAGATCCGCTCTCTTAAATCTGATTTGGCACGTGTGAGTCGTGGTGAAGCCTTTCTATTGCAGGGTGGTGACTGCGCAGAGAGCTTTAGCGAGTTTAGCGCGGATAAGATTAAAGATACTTTTAAGCTGCTGATGCAGATGGCGGTGGTACTCGCATTTTCTGGCGGTTGTCCAGTTGTAAAAGTAGGTCGTATTGCTGGGCAATTCGCTAAGCCACGCTCAAGTGATACTGAAGTGATCGATGGTATCGAGCTGCCAAGCTACCGTGGCGATAATGTGAATAGCCCAGATTTCACGGCAGAAGCGCGTATTCCTGATCCACAGCGCATGCTTTCGGCTTACCATCAGTCGGCATCAACGCTTAACCTTCTTCGTGCTTTCTCACGCGGTGGTTTTGCCGATCTGCATCAGGTTCATAAGTGGAACCAGGGGTTCGTATCTCAGTCTCCTGCGCATGAAAAGTATGAAGCGCTAGCCGCACAGATCGATCAAGCGTTGTCGTTCATGGCGGCCTGTGGATTGAATTCAGACAATACGCCGCAGCTCTCTGAGACAACGCTCTACACCTCACACGAAGCACTCTTGCTGCCTTATGAAGAGGCACTAACGCGTCAAGACAGTTTGACCAACGGTTGGTATGACTGTTCAGCGCACATGCTCTGGATTGGTGATCGTACTCGCCAGCCTGATCATGCTCACGTTGAGTTCCTGCGCGGTGTTCAAAACCCGGTCGGTGTGAAAGTGGGCCCAACCACTCAAGTGGATGATTTGAAACGTCTTCTGGAGATTTTAAACCCAGAGAACGAAGCGGGTCGTATCAATCTGATTGCCCGCATGGGTGCCGATAAGATCGGCGATCACCTTCCACAGCTAGTGCGTGCTGTGAATGATCTGGGCGTGAATGTTGTCTGGAGCAACGACCCGATGCACGGCAATACGGTAAAAGCTAGCAGCGGTTACAAAACCCGCTCGGTCGATGCGATTCTCTCTGAGATGAAAGCCTTCTTCGAGATTCACAAGGCAGAGGGTAGCTACGCCGGTGGTGTTCATTTTGAGATGACTGGTAACCATGTAACTGAGTGTGTCGGTGGTGCCTACCAAATCACAGAATCTGCCCTGGCAGAGCGCTACATCACCCAGTGTGACCCACGCCTTAATGCTGACCAGTCACTTGAGTTGGCGTTTATGATTGCGGATACACTTAAAGCAGCGCGTAAGTAATCTAAGTTGGAGCGGTCTTAAAAAGGCCGCGATATTTGGTGACAGGCCTTCAGCCTGTCATCCGCTGGTAAGATTTACTAATAATCTGGAAAACGCTGAGAAAGTGGATGTCAGGCTAAAGCCAGACACCGGTGCCAATAGCTAAGCTTAACTTAATACCCATCGCGGCCTTTTCAAGACCGCTCCAACAGTGCCAGATTCGAATCTGGCACCCCGTTCCCCGTCCGACTGAGAACGAGCACGGTGCTCTTTTTCGTTAAGACGTTGAAAGGATCGAGCCCCGGATGGGCGAGAGTTTCAGCGCCTGCACGGAGCAGGCTTAGAAACACGATGTTTTGTATGCAGATGATGCAGGAGCAAATCATCTGTCTGAAATGTGCCTTTTGATGTTAGAAAAAGAGTATCGCGCGCAGTGTGCCGAAGGCCGAAGGAGCGGGGTGTGTTTTCTTGCTTCTTCTTTGCTCACACAAAGAAGAAGGCTAGCCGACGCTAGTCGGATAGAAATGCGGTTGACAGGCTGAAGGCCAGTCACCGAAAAGATCGCGCAAATCTACTCTAACCGCCCAAACTGCTCAGCTAGGAAGCTCTCTGCACGCTCAAGCATAAAGTATCGGAACGCCTCTGCAGCAGGGGAGAGTACCTTCGATTGTGTATGCACAAGGTTCCAGGCTCTAACAATGGGTGCGCCATCGACATTGAGTATCCCCAGTTTTTGGTGCTCCAGTTCTAAACCGACTGTGTGCTGTGACACAAATCCTATCCCCAGATCGGCCATTACGGCCTGTTTGATCATTTCGTTGGAATCCAGTTCAAACTTATAATGCGGTTCAATACTTCTCCCCTCGAAAAAGCGTTCCATCGCTGCTCGTGTGCCTGAGCCCTCTTCACGAACAATAAACGGGATATCTCGCAGCTCCTCGGGTGTTAACCGCTCATCCAGGCTTCTTAAAAATAACGGGTTTGTGGGCGCGGCCACAAAAACGTGTGGGTGAGCCGCAAAGGGTTCATTTCGGGTCCGCATCTCTTTGGGTGGTCGACCCATAATAGCGAGATCAACTTCATTGTTTTGCAAAGATTTGAGCAGCTGTTCACGATTACCAATCGATAGCTTTATGTCGACACTCTTATGTTCTTCAATGAATTCAGAAATAAGGTGCATCATGAAGTATTTTGCGGTTCTAACAATCCCTATCGTAATTGTTCCAGCTTCTGCGTGAATTAATCTTGCTGCAGCATCTTCAGCGTCTTTAACGGTCGCTAGGATTCTTCTAGCGTAGACAAGCATATATTCACCGGCTGTGGTTAGCGTGACTTTTTTGCCAGCACGATCAAACAACGGCATGCCTACGTTACTTTCAAGCTCTTTAATTTGCATGGTAATCGCCGGGGGAGTTAGGTGAAGAGATTCCGCGGCTCTAATGAAACTCAGCTGTTTTGCGACTTCATTAAAGACTCTGAGCTGACGAAAGGTTGTATTACGCACTGGCTCCTCCGATTAATGCTTTGAGTTATTTATTGTGGTTTATTCAAAATAGTTAAGTTTAACCTTAATGTAAACAGTATCTATTTAATTCCTGATTGAATATTAATGTTAAGTAATCACTTATCATTTTGATAAGAAAGTTTGTGTTGTTCTTAACATTACTTTCCCATAACGTCTCTCCTATGCGATTGCTAAGTTGATTTCAGCCTGGCACTCAAACAGCACAACAATAATCAAGGTTTAATCCAACAGGAGAAATTGACCATGGCAAAAAGCTATCAAGCAGGTGTAAAGGAGTACCGTGAGACGTATTGGATGCCCGATTACACACCAAAAGATACGGACTTTCTGGCGTGTTTTAAGGTAATTGCACAAGATGGAGTGCCACGTGAAGAGGCGGCAGCAGCAGTTGCGGCAGAGTCTTCTACCGGTACTTGGACGACCGTGTGGACAGATCTGCTCACTGATCTTGAGTACTATAAAGGCCGCGCTTACGCTATCGAGGATGTTCCTGGTAATGACGAGGCGTTCTACGCATTCATTGCCTACCCAATTGACCTGTTCGAAGAGGGCTCTGTTGTCAATGTATTGACCTCTCTTGTTGGTAACGTATTTGGCTTTAAGGCAGTGCGTTCTTTGCGATTGGAAGATGTTCGTATTCCGGTCGCCTATGTAATGACCTGTGGTGGACCACCACACGGCATTCAGGTAGAGCGCGACATTATGAACAAATACGGTCGTCCAATGTTGGGGTGCACCATCAAGCCTAAGCTGGGTTTGTCAGCCAAAAACTACGGACGAGCAGTTTATGAGTGTCTTCGCGGTGGTCTCGATTTTACCAAGGATGATGAGAACGTTAACTCTCAACCGTTCATGCGCTGGAGACAACGATTTGATTTTGTCATGGAAGCCATTGAAAAAGCCGAAGCTGAAACGGGTGAGCGTAAAGGTCACTACCTGAACGTGACAGCTCCAACTCCGGAAGAGATGTATAAGCGTGCCGAATACGCAAAAGAGATCGGCGCCCCGATCATTATGCACGATTATCTGACCGGTGGTTTTACCGCTAACACAGGTCTAGCAAATTGGTGTCGTGAAAATGGCATGTTGTTGCACATTCACCGTGCCATGCACGCTGTTCTAGACCGCAACCCTAATCACGGTATCCATTTCCGAGTGCTGACTAAGATGCTTCGTCTTTCCGGTGGTGACCATCTTCACTCTGGCACGGTGGTTGGTAAGTTGGAAGGTGACCGTGAGGCGACCTTGGGCTGGATCGATCTAATGCGTGACTCTTTTACAAAAGAGGATCGCAGTCGCGGCATTATGTTTGATCAAGACTGGGGATCTATGCCGGGTGTTATTCCGGTTGCCTCGGGCGGTATCCATGTTTGGCACATGCCTGCATTGGTTAACATTTTTGGTGATGACTCAGTTCTACAGTTTGGTGGTGGTACTTTGGGTCACCCGTGGGGTAATGCCGCAGGTGCAGCTGCGAACCGTGTGGCTCTTGAAGCCTGTGTTGAAGCGCGAAATCACGGTGCTGAACTTGAGAAAGATGGTAAACAAATCCTTCTCTCTGCAGCCGAGCACAGCCCTGAGCTAAAAGTTGCCATGGAAACCTGGAAAGAGATCAAGTTTGAATTCGATACGGTCGATAAGCTAGACGTCTCTCATAAATAAAGTAATGGGAGGGTTCCTTAGAGACCCTCCTTAATAAATTGAGCTCTTATTAGAGTTGAGGAATAGATGATGAGTGAAATGCAAGATTACGCATCAAGCCTGAGTGATGTGAATAGCCGTAAATTCGAGACATTCTCTTACCTGCCTGAGATGAATGCTGAACAAATTCGAAAGCAAGTTGAGTACATCGTGTCTAAAGGATGGAACCCGGCGATAGAGCATACAGAGCCAGAGAATGCGTTCGATCACTACTGGTACATGTGGAAGTTGCCACTGTTCGGTGAGACCGACGTTGATCGAGTTCTGAATGAGGCTGAAGCTTGCCACCAAGCCCACCCTAATAACCACGTTAGGTTGGTCGGTTATGACAACTATGCTCAGTCAAAAGGTGCTGAGATGGTGGTTTACCGAGGCAACCCAGTATAACGCTATAGATACCCCCTCTAATGAGGGGGTTTTGCTCTCAATGGATACAAAAGGTAAGAGTATGAGTGCAGTGAATACGGATCAATACATTATCAAGGACGAACCCTTTTATAAGGCGGTAGGCAATGAGGTCGATATGTATCAAGCCGCCTATGCAAGACGTATGCCGGTGATGCTCAAAGGGCCAACGGGATGCGGCAAATCAAGATTTGTGGAGTATATGGCCTGGAAACTGAAGCGTCCTCTGATTACGGTTGCCTGTAACGAAGATATGACGGCCTCAGATCTGGTTGGACGTTTTTTGCTCGATAAGGACGGTACCCATTGGCAGGATGGTCCATTAGCGACAGCTGCCAGAATAGGGGCAATTTGTTACTTGGATGAGGTCGTTGAAGCAAGACAAGATACCACCGTTGTGATTCACCCCTTAACTGACCATCGCAGAACACTGCCTTTGGATAAAAAAGGGGAACTGATCGAGGCGCACCCTGATTTTCAATTGGTTATCTCTTATAACCCCGGTTATCAAAGCCTGATGAAAGATCTTAAACAATCCACTAAACAGCGATTTGGTGCGATGAACTTTGACTATCCGAAAGATTATGATGAAGCTGAAATTGTAGATAAAGAGACAGGTGTGGGTCTTGATATCGCCAATAAATTGGTTCAAATAGCCCACCGTGCGAGGAATTTGAAAGGGCACGGCCTTGATGAAGGAATATCAACTCGTTTGCTTGTCTATGCTGGGCAGATGATCGCTGAAGGTGTAGATCCGTTGTCTGCGTGCAAAATGACGTTAGTAACACCATTGACCGATGATCCAGATATGCGAGAAACCCTAGATGCTGCAGTCAACACATTTTTTGTGAGCTAACAGGGGCAGCACCGATGAGTATCGACATGGACCAGTATCGTCAATCTCTTGAGAGCATCGCTCCAGAAATGAACGATGTTTTAGAGAGTCACTTTCATGAAGCCGCACGAGTGATGTCATCGCCTGCCTTACAAGACTATCTTGAGGGTGCACAGAGTTTGGCGAATCTAGGTCGTGGTAAAGAGCTCGTGATCGCGTTTATTGAATGCATGCCACAGGTCGTGAAAGAGTGTGGTGAGGATGTCATGAGTGACTGTATTCATGCAGCCATGAAACTCGCTTCGATGACCTCTGGTGAAGTCATTACTCTGTTATTGCAATCCCTGCCGATTGCTGCAAATCGTCTTGGTGATCCTGAATTGCTGAGAGGGTACCTTACTCTCATCCATCAATTGTCTGCTAAGGCAGCTCGCGGCCTTAGGCCGATGCTGAATCATATGGATGAGCTGCTATCAAAGCTGACGCTTTCAGGACTTCGACGTTGGGCTAACTTTGGGGCGGATGCTTATCGAAGAGATTTTGTTAATCTAGTCAGTTATTTCGAGCTCAAGACCGCTGATAGTCAAAAAATGCTGCAACAAGAGCGCAAGGGTACGCTGTTTATTGATGCGCAACGCAAATTAAATTTTTACTTAAGGGCTTTATGGGGAAGAGATTTTTTTCTTCGTCCCACCTCGGCAGATTACGAAGACTTTAAACCTTACATTGAACATCATGTTATGCATTTGCCAGATGCGGTTGATGATCTCAACCAGGTGGATGGCGTCTCGTTATATCGTGCTCAAGTGGCACACGCTGCTGCTCATATGAGTTATACGACTGACCGAATGGATGCTAGCGGCCTTAGTCAGGCGCAGATGTTCTTTATCGCATTGATCGAAGATGCCAGGGTTGAGTATTGTGCGATGCAAGACTTTCCTGGACTGCGTTCCACTTGGCAAGCGTTACTGTCAATTGAGCCGGAGGGCCGTGAGGAACACCCAACCTTACAGCGGTTGGGTCAGTTTGCATTGATGCTGATGGATGAAACAGTAAGATCAGACGACCCAGAGTTGAATGAATTATCGGCTAAGTTTCATCATGAAATTTCTGCTAAAAAAGACTCTTCTGAAATCAGCTTTCAGTTAGGACTGGCGCTTTTTGCTCTGTTTGATGACCGTAAAGAGGTGCCCAGTCTACGTATTCTGCAGTCCATGCGCACACCTTATCGTGATGATAATCGTTTTGTTTGGGAGTTTGAGCCTTTCAATCTAGCTGAGCATGGTCTGGAGTATATTCCCGCTTCGCAACGACAGGTAAGAAAGTATGTCAGTGCCGTCGAAATGGCGAATGAGGTGGACTGTGAGCTAGCGGGCGATGATGCCCAAGAAGTTTGGGTATGCGCGACAGAGTTCATGCCTTATGAGGATGCAGGTGAAGCGACCGAGTCTTTTAATGACCGCTGGGGTAAAGAGCCTATTTCAGATCCATACCACTATCAGGAGTGGGATTATCAGGTGCAGTTATACCGACCCGATTGGGCAACGGTGTACGAAAAAAGAGCTCAAAAAGGGGATCCAGAAACGATTGATCGGATCTTTCAAGAACATAAGCCGATAGTGCAGAAAATTAAACAGGTTGTTGATCTTCTCTCACCGGATGGCGTTCAAAGAGAGCGAAATATGGAAGATGGTGATGAGATTGATCTGAATGCGGCCATCGATGCGATGATTGCCATCAGAATGGGTGAACAACCCAACCCCAGAATCACAATGCGTAATGTTGTCAAAAATCGCGATCTTGCAGTGACTGTATTGTTGGACCTATCTGAGTCGACGAATGAGACCATGGAGGGATCTGATAAAAGTGTGCTTGAGTTGACGCGTGAAGCAGCGACGCTAGTTTCAAGCGCGATCAATGGCATCGGTGATCCTTTTTCGATACATGGATTCGCTTCTGATGGTCGACACGATGTTCAATACTTTAAATTTAAAGATTTTAATCAGAGCTTTAATGACGAAGCAAAAAGTCGTCTTGCAGGAATGACGGGAGGGCTGTCAACTCGTATGGGAGCAGCCATGCGACATGCTGGAAGTCTTTTGATGAAACAACCTGAACGCCGCAAGCTGCTCCTGTTGGTCACAGATGGGGAACCAGCTGATATCGATGAGCGTGATCCCCAACACCTTAGGCACGATACCAAGAAAGCTGTCGAAGAGCTGTACAGCCAAGGTGTTTTAACCTATTGCTTAACCTTAGACCCCAATGCTGATAGTTATGTTAAACGAATTTTTGGGGCCAATAACTATACGGTGGTCGATAACGTTGATCGTCTGCCAGAAAAGCTACCCAGCTTATTTGCCAGCCTGACCTGTTAGGAGTCGTTATGCAAAAATCAAAAACATACGTCGGCATTCACAATGACCTTTACGGAGGGATGACCGATACCGGAAAAATCATCAGGGATGCTTGGGCTTTTGGTTTGATTCCGGAAACGGAAAGTTGTGAGGGTTGGTTAGTGCAGGGGCTGGAGACACTCTGGCGTCAGGTCAATGATGAGTGGGAGAATTATGGATTTTCTGTCAGTCAGTTGCCAGATGAGATCCGAGTGCGTTACCTACATATTCAAGAACAAGCCATTGTTCATGCAAAATCAAAGGGGTGGGACGCGGATAGAGATTTGATGGCAGATTAACTTTTATTTAGTAAGCCTCGATGTAAAAGCATCGGGGCTTTTTTACGTCGGTTGTTAGTTAAGTGATTTCTTAATCCTAATATAACCTCATTTTAATTGCGCTTACTTAGCACACTGAATACTCTTAGTTAATAGAAAATAAACATAAGAATATAACTGAAGGTATTAAATGGCACTTAAAGCGTTAATTTTTGATGTCGACGGTACATTGGCAGACACCGAAATGGCGCATATGGCTGCTTTCAACTATGCCTTTGAATCAGCGGGCCTCACTTGGTTATGGGATCTAGAGACCTATACAGAGCTACTTGAAGTCTCGGGCGGCAAAGAGCGAATTCGTCACTACTGGAACCAACGGCCTGATCGAGGTGTTCAAGTCAGTGAAGAGCGCATCGACTCAATCATTCCAGAGCTACATGCCACTAAAACCGCTCGTTATGAAGAGATGGTCGCTTGCGGAGAGGTTGCAATGCGCCCTGGTGTTTTAGAGCTAATTAAAGCGGCGAAGTCTGCTGGTTTAAAGCTAGCCATCGCCACAACGACCAGTCCAGCCAATATAGAAGCACTGCTCACTCACGCCATGGGTAATGACTGGCAAGAGACGTTCACCGTTGTCGAAAACGCAGAAACTGCTCCGAATAAAAAACCGGACCCCAGTGTCTACCTTCAAGCGCTGGAGCGTCTTGGTGTCTCTGCGGCAGAGGCAATAGCCATTGAAGATACCAACAATGGGTTGCGAGCGGCTAAAGACGCAGGTTTGGCTACGGTCATAACCCCTAATGAGTTTTCCAAGCACCATGATTTCACTGGGGCTGACCTAATTGTTCCTACATTAAACGATGTGAGTTTAGAGCAGTTGGCTCAACTGATCGCTTAACGATACCGATTTTTAAAAATAATAAGAGGCAACTGATATGCCATTTAGAACCAATAGAACGACCTTAACTCAATACCTAATCGAAGAGCGTCGTCGTTACCCAAGTGCCAGCGGTGATTTTAACGCTTTGATTTTGGATGTGGCGATGGCCTGTAAGCAGATCGCTAAAGCCGTAGCCTATGGTGAATTAGCGGGCCTGCACGGTGAGCACAATGAAGATGCTGGCGGCAGTATCAATGTCCAGGGTGAGGCTCAGAAAAAACTGGATGTGCTCAGTAATGATATTTTCATCAAGACGACAGAGTGGGGCGGGCATCTTCTTGGTATGGCCTCTGAGGAGATGGATGAGGCACTGGACATTCCAGAGGGGAATCCGAAAGGACGCTACCTGATTGTTTTTGATCCACTCGACGGTTCATCGAATATTGATGTGAACGTCTCGGTGGGCAGTATTTTCTCGATTCTTCGTGCACCGGATGATGCAACCACTCCTATTCAGGAGGAGGTGTTTTTACAGCCCGGATCACAACAGGTTGCGGCGGGATACGCGCTTTATGGTCCCTCGACCATGCTGATTCTTACGGTGGGCAACGGAGTGGTTGGTTTCACTCTTGATCCTGCCTTGGGCGAGTTTATGTTGACGCACCCCAGCATCACCATTCCTGAAGATACTCAAGAGTTTGCGATTAACACCTCTAATAGCCGTTTCTGGGAAGCGCCCGTTAAACGTTATGTAGATGAGTGTCTAGCGGGATCGACCGGTCCGCGCGGTAAAGACTTCAACATGCGTTGGATCGCTTCGATGGTAGCGGAGGCGCATCGTATCCTAATGCGTGGCGGTGTATTCATGTACCCACGTGACACTAAAGATCCTAGCAAAGCCGGTAAGTTAAGACTGCTTTATGAGGCGAACCCTGTCGGAATGATTATCGAGCAAGCCGGTGGCCGTGCCAGTACAGGCAGCTACCCCATGCTGGATGTGAAACCGACCGAGCTTCACCAACGCATAGGGTTGGTGTTTGGTTCTAAAAACGAGGTCGAGCGCATCGAGCGTTACCACAACGAACCGATTGAAGAGAAAGGCGAAGATATGCCGCTCTTTGCTGAACGCAGTCTATTCCGCGATTAAGTTACTGGACCTGGAGAAACATTATGTCAGAACGTCACCCAATTATTGCGATTACCGGCTCATCAGGTGCAGGTACTTCAACCGTTACTCGGACATTCTCTAATATCTTTCGCCGTGAAAATGTTAAAGCCGCGATTGTCGAAGGCGATAGTTTCCACCGTTACGATCGTACTGAGATGAAGAAGCAGTTGGCGCAAGCCGATGCAGCGGGCAATAAACATCTCAGCCACTTTGGTCCAGAGAACAACCTATTTGATGAGCTCGAAGGTCTGTTTAAAAGCTACTCTGAAACGGGTACCGGTAAAAAACGCCTCTACCTGCACAACCAAGATGAGGCTGAGCCTTACGGACAAGAGCCAGGCACCTTTACCCCTTGGGAAGAGATCGATAAAGATACCGATATACTTTTCTATGAAGGCCTGCACGGCGCGGTGAAAACTGAACAGAACGATATAGCCCAGTACCCAGATCTACGTATCGGTGTGGTTCCCGTCATCAACCTTGAGTGGACTCAGAAGCTTTGGCGCGATAAGAATCAGCGTGGTTACAGTGCTGAAGCGGTAACGGATACGATTCTGCGTCGCATGCCTGATTACATTAACTACATCTGCCCTCAATTTGAACATACGCATGTGAACTTCCAACGCGTACCGATGGTAGACACTTCTAACCCTTTCATCGCTAGGGACATCCCTTCTGCCGATGAGAGCATGGTGATCATCCGCTTTGCTAATCCTAAGGGGATCGACTTTCAGTATCTCTTGAACATGATTGGCAATAGCTTCATGTCACGTGCCAATACCATTGTTGTCCCTGGTGGCAAGATGGAGCTTGCAATGCAGTTGATCTTCACACCGTTTGTATGGCGCATGATGGAACGTCGTAATCGTGCCTTGGGTCGTGGTTAAGGCCGTCGCTAACTAGGAGCAACAGATGAACAGAACAGCACCGAATGCCGCTATGGCAAATGAGATGGCCAATGCGATTCGCTTTCTAGCGATCGATGCAGTAGAAGCCGCAAAATCGGGTCACCCTGGTGCACCGATGGGAATGGCAGAAATTGCAGAGGTTCTTTGGAACCGTCACTTGAAACACAGTCCTGCCAATCCACATTGGCCAGACCGTGACCGTTTTGTACTCTCCAATGGTCACGGTTCAATGTTGATCTATGCTCTGCTGCATTTAACGGGCTACGATCTTCCTATCGATGAACTTAAACAGTTCCGTCAACTGCACTCTAAGACACCAGGACACCCTGAGGTGGGCATTACAGCGGGTGTGGAGACTACGACGGGTCCATTAGGTCAGGGTATCTCGAATGCTGTCGGTTTGGCACTTGCCGAGAAGATGTTGGCGGCAGAGTTTAATGAATCAGGGCACGCCATAGTGGACCATTTCACCTACTGTTTCTTGGGTGATGGTTGCATGATGGAGGGGATCAGTCACGAGGTCTGCTCTCTGGCTGGGACTCTGAGAACGTCTAAGCTCATCGCGATCTACGACGACAACGGTATCTCGATTGATGGCCACGTCGAAGGCTGGTTTGCGGATGATACGCCGGCACGTTTTGAAGCTTATGGTTGGAATGTGATTCGTGATGTAAACGGTCACGATGCGTCAGCTGTCGATGCAGCGATTCGTGCAGCCAAAGCTCAAGCAGTATTAGCTGATGGCAAACCTACATTGATTTGTACTAAAACCGAAATCGGTAAAGGGTCGCCCAATAAGGTCGGTACACACGACGTTCATGGTGCCGCACTGGGTGCCGACGAGGTCGCTGCGACACGCGCTGCACTGAATTGGAATCATGCGCCATTTGAGATTCCTAGTGACGTGAAGAGCGCTTGGGACTGCACTGATTCAGGCAGAGCCGCTGAAGCGGAATGGGATCACCGATTCGCTGAGTATGCTAAGGCATTCCCTGAAAAAGCGGCGGAATTCAAACGTCGTATGACCGGTGAGTTGAGCGACGAGTATCAATCTAATATTGCCGATGTCATGGCTCAGATTGCTGCAGCAGAAGGGGACGTAGCGACTCGTAAAGCGAGTCAAAATGCGCTAGATGCTATCGCACCTCTTGTTCCAGAGTTTTTTGGCGGCAGTGCTGATTTGACCGGTTCGAACCTGACAAACTTCAAAACAGCCACCTATGCGGGTCGAGATACCTGGGGTAACCACCTCTCCTACGGGGTTCGTGAGTTTGGTATGGCTGCGATTATGAACGGTATGGCACTGCATGGTGGCTACCTACCCTATGGCGGTACCTTCCTTACCTTTAGTGATTACTCTCGTAATGCGATTCGAATGGCTGCACTGATGAAACAGCGTGTGGTTCATGTCTTTACTCATGACTCGATTGGTCTGGGTGAAGATGGCCCAACACACCAGAGTATCGAGCACGTTCCAAGCTTACGCATTATTCCTGGACTTGATGTCTGGCGTCCTTGTGATGCCCTTGAAACGGCCACGGCATGGGCGTACTCGGTTGAGCGACAGGATGGTCCCTCTGCTCTAGCGCTATCACGACAGGGGATGCCTAAATTACTTAAAGAGGCCTCTGATGCAGACAAAGTTCGCAAAGGCGGATACATCCTCTCTGATATGGCCAGTCCACAAGCGGTGATCATGGCAACCGGTTCTGAAGTGCAGTTAGCGTTGCAAGCTCAAGAGACATTAGCCGCTGAGGGTATCTCAACTCGCGTTGTCTCAATGCCTTGTACCAATCTGTTTGATCGCCAATCTGAAGATTACCAAGAGCAGACGATTCCATCGGACCTTCCTGCGGTTGCAGTGGAAGCAGCGCATACCGATTTCTGGCGCAAATATGTGGGCAGAAAAGGTGGTGTTGTAGGCATCGACAGCTTTGGTGATTCAGCACCGGCTCCTGTTCTCTATGAGTACTTCGGCATTACTGCTAACGCAGTTGCTGATGCTGTTCGCCAGCGAGTTTAGGGGTAACAGAAATGTATAAAGCGATGTTATTTGATCTTGACGGTACCTTAGTCGAGACGGCGCCGGAGATCTATGATGCCACCAATGCCACCCTAGAAGAGTGTGGTTATGCAAGGGTGACTCAAGAACAGGTCAACTCGTGGATAGGGCACGGCACACGTGCGCTGTTGATTAAAGCCTTGGCGTACATCCACAACCAATCCATTGAAGAGATTGAGTCTGGACCTATTTTGGCAGGCGCACTACCTGTTTTTGATAAGCACTATCAACGCTGCTGCGGTACCACCAGTTACCTCTATCCACATGTTTTAGAGGTGGTTAAAAAGCTGGGGTCTGAAGGGGTCAAGTTGGCAGTGGTCACCAATAAAGAGAGCCGATACACCGATCGTGTGTTAGCGGCTCACGGCTTAACGGAACTCTTCGACATTGTAGTCAGTGGTGACAGTTTTCCCGTTAAGAAGCCTGACCCAACGTCAATTTTAGACTGCCTTGAGCAATGGCAAATCTCAGCAGAGGATGCACTGTTTGTGGGTGACTCCTCGATCGATGCGGCTACGGCGCGTAATGCAGGCATTGATGTTTGGTTGCTTCCTTACGGTTACAACATGGGTGAACCGATTGAATCGGCTAACCCCGATCGCGTCATTCAAGACTTTTCAGAGTTGGTGGTTTAACCCATCAATTCAACAACTTAATCGACTCTTCGGAGGTAAATAATGGCACTTGTATCCCTACGTCAGGTACTTGATCACGCCGCAGAGAATAGCTACGGCGTTCCTGCGTTTAACGTAAACAACCTTGAACAGGTGCAAGCGATCATGCAAGCAGCGCAGGCCACAGACAGTCCTGTGATTCTGCAAACATCTGCTGGCGCTCGCACCTACGCCGGTGAAGCTTATCTTCGCCATCTGATTTTGGCGGCTATCGAGACTCACCCAGATCTTCCGGTTGTCCTGCATCAGGATCACGGTGCATCACCTGCAGTCTGTATGCAGTCGATTCGTTCTGGCTTCTCCAGTGTCATGATGGATGGTTCGTTAATGAGTGATGGTAAAACGCCATCGACTTATGAATACAACGTCGAGGTGACCCGACAAGTCTGTGAAATGGCGCATGTCGTTGGCGTATCGGTTGAGGGTGAGCTAGGGTGTCTGGGTTCGCTAGAGACGGGTGAAGCCGGTGAAGAGGATGGTCAGGGTGCTGAGGGTATTTTGAGCCATGATCAAATGCTGACCGACCCTGATGAAGCTAAAGACTTTGTTGAGAAAACTGGCGTCGATGCCCTAGCAATTGCGATTGGTACCAGCCACGGTGCGTACAAATTTACACGCCCACCGACGGGCGATATTCTCGCAATTGATCGTGTCGCGGCGATTCATAAAGCAATCCCGAACACCCATCTGGTGATGCACGGTAGTTCCAGCGTGCCACAGGAGTGGTTAGCGATCATTCGTGAGTTTGGTGGCGAGTTGAAACCGACCTACGGTGTCCCTGTAGAGGAGATCGTTAAAGGGATTCAAAACGGTGTTCGTAAGGTCAACATTGATACCGACATTCGCTTGGCAATGACCGGTGCTATGCGCCGTATGATGGCCGAGAAGAAGAGCGAGTTTGACCCACGTAAATTCCTAGCCGCAGCCCGCGATGCAGCCTCAGGTATCGTCAAAGATCGTTTCGAAGCCTTCGGCTGTGCCGGACAGGGCAGTAAGATCAAACCGATCTCAATGGATGACATGGCGGGTCGATACTAATCGACCCAAGATCCATTCAAAACGTTGGAGCGGTCTTGAAAAGGCCGCGATATCTCCTAAGATCAAAAGTATTTCTATCCGACTGGCGTCGGCTAGCCTTCTTCTTTGTGTGAGCGGTATTGACGGTGACTGCCCTTCAGCCTGTCATCCGCCGTGAGAATTTAATGCCTATCTGGAAAACACCGAAAAAGCAGATGACAGGCTGAAGCCAGTCACTGTTGCTTTCAGATAAACTCTAATGAATACCAATCGCGGCCTTTACAAGACCGCTCCAACAATTACTCAACGCCAAACGCAACCATCTCAGCCTCTGCACAGAGCGTTTCATTGGCGGATAAGGTCAACTTAACTCGCACTTTACGCCCCTCGATGGATAGCAGCTCGCCATGCAGCTCTAACTCTACGCCCATTGGAGTGGGGGCGATGTATTTAATATTTAATTGCCCTGTAACGTGGCGTTGAATCTTTGCATCTTTTTCGAGTGTTTCATGCTTCTGAAGGTAGCTGAAAGCGGCCGCGGATGCAGTGCCGTGGCAGTCGAGTAGGGAAGCGACCGCGCCGCCGTAGAGGTGTCCAGGAACACCACCACTGTACTGAGGCTCTGGCGTGAAGTGAGCTAGAGTTGTGTCACCTGTTACATAACTTTTCAGGTGCCATCCATCCGCGTTTGATCGACCACAGCCAAAACAGTGGCTATGGCTCTCTGGATAGAGATCTTGAATGGCTTGTTTCATTGAGACTCCTTCTCACATCTTTGAATAGAGAATAGCAATTATCTTATCTAGGTTGATACATACTGATGGATAAGTTGTGCTCTAATAAGCCATCCCCGATGTAAGAGAGGTGTTATGAAGCTTTTCCAATATGATCATTGTCCATTCTGTGTTCGTGCTGACATGGTCGCTAAATACAAACAGGTTAATTTTGAGTCGATTTACCTGCTGAATGACGATGCCGACAGCTGTATTGAGCGTGTTGGCAATAAAATGGTGCCGATATTAGAGATTGATGGCCAATCTATGGGGGAGAGTCTTGATATCGCTCATAAGTTGGATGAGTTAGGCAGTGCTGATCAGGTAATTGTCGAAGGTGGTGATTCTGATCGTTTCACACAACCACTGATGTCAGTTAATCGCGCGATTTTCTCACTGCTTTTTCCTCGCAATGTACAGATCGGTTTGCCTGAGTTTGAAACTCAATCGGCAATTGATTTTTATCGCGTAAACAAGGAAGCAATGATTGAATGCAGTTTTGAGCAAGCTCTGGACAATACAGCTGAACACCAAGCCCTTGTAGAGCAGGTTTTAAATGATTTGCCTAAGCTGATTAAGCCTTCGGATAGAGGTGGGCAGCTTAGCTGGGATGACGTTATGATTTTTCCAATGTTGCGCAACTTAACCGTAATCAAAGATCTTCAGATGCCCACGCAGGTTGTAGATTACATCAATGAAGTAGCAAAACTGACCAATGTTGAGCTCTACACAGACCGAGCCATCTAAGGGAAGAAAAAAGAAGAGAGGGGAAAGGGCTTCACCCTCTCAAAGGGGTGTTTACAACAGCTGGGTTCATAATAGTGTGCAAAGCTGACATTTAGCTGATGGCTAAAATTTTTCACAAGGACGTTAGATGACACAGTTTGCGCGTTACTATCAGCGTTATTCAAAAGCTCGACTTAAAGCACTGATTATCCTCAGTCTAGCGATTCTGCAATTTCCTTTAGCCGTGTCGGCATCTCTGGTCGCACTACCTGCCATTGCTCAAGACCTTCAAGTCAATGCGGTATTGATCAGTTGGATACCAGCCATCTTCCTTCTGGTGAGCTTGATCTCACAACTGCCAGGCGGTCGTCTATCGGATCTAATCGGTCTTAAAAAGGCTTTCCTCATCAGTTGTGGTCTCTTTGCGTTGGGTGGCGCCATGGCGGCTTTTGCACCCAATATTGAAATACTGCTAGCAGGGCGGGTAGTACAGGGGGCTGCCGGGGCTATCCTAGCCAGCGCGGGTATGGCCATGATCTCCCGTATCTACGCAGCAGGTGGACGAGGGGCCGCTTTGGGTTGGATGACATCAGCCGTCTATCTCGGCATGACTGCAGGCCCGCTAATAGGTGGCTGGTTGGTCGATCTGTTTGGCTGGCGATCTGTGTTTATATTGCCGGTACCGATATTGCTAGGGGTCATTTTATCGATTCGACTGTTTATTCCGGGTGAATGGAAAAGCAGTGAAAAGCATAAGATCGACTGGGTCGGTACAGCCATTTTCTCAGCCGCCATTGCAGCTCTCTATTTTGGCAGTACTCGCCTGATTGAACTCAACGGTTGGTTGCTTGCACTCTTAGGAGTAGGTCTGGGTTATCTCTTCATCAAATGGTCTGGCAAACAGGCATTTCCACTGGTGAGAATCGACTTGATGATGAAGAATAAAACCTTCATCAACTCTGCAACCGCGGCCATGTTTATGTACGCCAGCCAGTACGGCATTGTCCTGATTTTGTCACTTTATCTGCAATACAACCGCCAACTGTCGCCAACGGATACTGGGCAGCTGATGATGCTTCAAGCGTTGATGATGACGATCATCGCGCCTCTGGCAGGACGCGTCTCTGATCGAATAGGGCACCGTCTACTGGCGACGGGAGGAAGTTTGTCCATAGCCCTTGGCTTACTGGCGTTAGCGTTGATGAATCACGAGACACCACTTTGGGTGATCGGGCTCTGTATAATGGTGATTGGAACGGGCCATGGCATGTTCTCTACCCCAAACAACTCCGCCGCACTGGCAACACTCCCTGCAGAGCGAATGGGTATAGGCTCAGCCATCCTCAGTCTATCGAGACAGAGTGGCCAGTTGATCGGAATGGCGGTGATTACCCTGTTACTAGGACTCTACTTTGCTGGCGCCGCAATAGGGGAGTCTGATCCACAGCTTCTCGAAAGTGTCACAACCAATGCCCTGATAGTATCGTTGCTAACCGCACTGCTAGCGGCTTGGTTCTCGTGGAGAAAGGTTTAAATTGAAGCAGGTGACAGGCTAAAGCCAGTCACTGGAGCGCTGATCTTCCTACGAACTATGGTGACTGGCTTTCAGCCTGTCACCCGCTGTTGAAATCGATCGGGGTTTCAGCAGAGCTGAATTCCCTCCTACAATTTGACTTCGCGATAAGCCCGCAACGGAGTCCTACTGGAGCTAGCCCTAAGGTCGAAGCGAAATGTCAAAAACATCGCTTCGCCTATTCAGGTTAGCTCGTTCTCAGTCGGACGGGGAACGGGGTGCCAGATTCAAATCTCGTGCCAGTAGTCCCCGTCCGACTGAGAACGAGCACAATGGTTTTTCACGTGTGCCTGGCCACGCTTTATGTTACTGTGCGCGCCTTAATATTTTGAGTGTCCTCATGTCTTTCGAATCTCTTGGCCTTTCGGCTCCTCTTACCCGTGCAATAGCTGAAAAAGGCTATTCAGAAGCGACTCCTATTCAACGTGAAGGCATTCCTGCCGTGATGTCCGGTAAGGACGTTATGGCGGCTGCGCAAACGGGAACGGGTAAAACTGCTAGCTTTATTCTGCCTCTGCTCGAGAGATTGCAATCTGGCCCTAAGGTAAAAAGCAACAATGTTCGTTCATTAGTGCTGACACCGACTCGTGAACTGGCGGCTCAGATCCAAGACAATGCTGAGTTCTATGGCAAATACACCGACCTCAAGAGCAATGTGGTTTTTGGTGGGGTTAAGATCAACCCACAGATGCAAAAGCTTCGCTCTGGCACGGACATATTGATCGCGACACCGGGTCGTCTTTTAGATCTCTACTCGCAGAATGCAGTTCGTTTTGATCAGCTTGAAGTGCTGGTATTAGATGAAGCGGATCGCATGCTCGATATGGGCTTTATTCGTGACATTCGCAAGATCCTTAACCTGCTGCCTAAACAGCGTCAAAACCTAATGTTCTCTGCGACCTTCTCCCCAGAGATCAAAGAGCTGGCTCACGACATCGTCAACAACCCAGTAGAGGTCTCGGTATCACCAGAAAATGCGACCGCTCACACCGTTGAGCAGTGGGTCATTGGGGTTGATAAGAAGAGCAAGACAGCGGCTCTCATCGATTTGATCAAGACTAACAACTGGTTTCAGGTACTGGTCTTCAGCCGAACTAAGCATGGTGCAAACCGTCTAGTCGTTCAGCTGGATAAGGCGGGTATTACTGCAGCGGCTATCCATGGCAATAAGAGTCAGGGTGCTCGCACGCGTGCATTGCAGGCCTTTAAACAGGGCGATATTCAGATCCTTGTAGCTACCGACATTGCGGCACGCGGTATCGATATCAAAGAGCTGCCTCACGTGATTAACTTTGATCTTCCCAACGTGGCAGAAGATTATGTACACCGTATCGGCCGTACCGGTCGTGCCGGCAGTGTGGGTCAGGCGGTATCACTGGTCTCAATTGATGAGTTTGATCAGCTTCGAGCGATCGAGCGCTTGACGCAGAAACTTCTGGAACGTCGCGACTTGAAGGGATTTGCGCCGAACAACCCACTGCCAGAATCTAAGCTACAACCGCCGTTGAAGCCGAAAAAACCTAAAAAGCCAAAGCAGAAAGCGGAGGGTGCATCAGCACAACCAGCACCGCGTCAAAATCAGCCAAGGCGCAATAGACCGGCTGATGGTACACCCAAACGTAAACCTCGCCGTTTTGGTGGCAATCGCAAAAAGCCAGTCAACCGCGATCTGTAATCTGTTTTAATCGACAGGTTATCCGGTCATCCGCTTTGAGAAGTGTTTCGTATCTTATTACATGAAAGAGACACTCTACTACGACGGAAAATGTTCGCTCTGTGTTGCCGAGATGGATAAGTTGGCAGTCATTAAGGGCGAACAGTTAGAACTCCAAGATATCCATGAGTTATCGGATCAACTGACAGAAGAGGAGCGTATTAACATGCTTAAGGTTCTTCATCTGCAGCGTGGTGACCAGTGGGTAACTGGAATCGATGCGAACATAGCCGCTTGGCAGCATACCCGCTGGGGCTGGATTTGGCGCATCCTTGGTTGGCCAATCATCAAGCCCATAGTCAATCTGGCTTATAAGCGCTGGGCACGTTGGCGATACGATCGACTCTATACTAAATAAAGATGCTTGATTAGACTGTCGACATTCTCACACTTTATAGGTCATCAGCGTGTTTATTGAACTTACCGATCTCTTTCTCCTGACTCTAGTCGCTGGTGTTATCTATGTTTGGTACAAAGGCCTAGCCGTTAGAGAGCGCGCACTGAAAGCGGTTGAGAGTTACTGCAACAAGTTGAATCTGCAGTTGTTGGACCAAAACGTATCTCTGCGTGCGCTTTGGTTAAAACGAGATGATAGAGGTCGCTTGGCACCCTGGCGTCGATATCAGTTTGAGTTCACCACGACCGGCGATCAGCGCTACCGTGGCCAAGTGGTTCTGCTTGGCAATCGTCTAGAGAGTATTACCTCAGAGGCTCATAAGTTTGAGGATTAGCCATGTCTAAGCTCAATTTCGATAACAGCTATGCCCGTTTACCCTCTCACTGGTATCAGTCGGTCTCTGTCACTCCGTTAAAGAACACTCATTTAATCAGCTTCAATGCACCACTGGCTCAAGCATTAGGGCTAAATCCCTGTGAATGGGCGCCCAGTCAGCTGGTGGAAACTTTCACCACTGAGCAGGGCCCAGAGGGTGCTGAACCCTTGGCCATGAAATACACTGGACACCAGTTCGGTGTCTATAACCCAGATCTCGGTGATGGGCGTGGTATCTTGCTCGGCGAGCATCTAGACCCTGCTGGCAATCGATGGGATCTCCACCTTAAAGGGGCGGGTAAAACCGCCTATTCGCGCTTTGCTGATGGCAAAGCGGTACTTCGCTCCAGTATTCGTGAGTACCTTGTCAGTGAAGCGATGTTTGGCTTGGGTATTCCCACCACACGTGCGCTGGCTATTTTTGGCAGTGAGGAGTTTACCCTACGAAATGGGGCAGAGCCCTGTGCTCAAGTGCTTAGGGTGACACCCTGTCACATACGTTTTGGCCACTTTGAGTACTTCTACTATTCTGGTCAGCATGAGGACCTGAAACAGCTTGCCGATTACGTGATCGATCGTTACTACCCTGACGCGAAACAGGCCGAAAATCCTTACCTGTTCATGTATCAACAGGTGGTTGAGCGCAGTGCCTACCTGGTTGCACAGTGGCAGAGTTACGGGTTTGTTCATGCCGTCATGAACACCGACAATATGTCGATCATAGGAGAGACCTTTGACTATGGTCCGTTTACCTTTATGGATCGATATGAGCCGGACCACATCGCTAATAAAAACGATGACAGAGGTCGATACGCGTTCAGTAATCAACCGAGCATCATGCAGTGGAATCTTGCGGCCTTAGCTCAGGCGTTAATCCCTCTGATAGATAAATCCGACTTGGAGGCTCAACTCGAGAGATTCTCAACGCTCTATTTTGATGCCTATTACACAAAGCTCTCTCAGCGATTGGCACTACCGAATCCAGGGGTCACCCACAAAGCACTAATTGATGAGATGCTCACGTTGTTAGAAAAACAGCAGGGTGATCTCAATCGTTTTATTCTGGCTTTAACAAATCTAGAAAAGGGCGACGCTTTGGGTGCCGAAGTAGAGAGCCCCGAATCCTATTCAGAGTGGTTAAGCCGATTCTATGCAGTACGTCACTCAGAAGATGAGCAACTAAGATCACGTCTGGATTACGCAAAAACCTTAAACCCTGTCTATATTTTACGTAACTACATGTGTGAAGAGGCGATTCGCGACGCTCACCAAGGTGACTATCAACGCGTGAATCATCTGCTTGCCATGGTTCGTGAACCCACTAAGTACTATGTGCCACTGGCAGACTATGCAGATGCTCCACCGAAGTGGGCAGAGGGAATCTTCTTAACCTGCTCGTCATAGCAACCTAAAGCGCACAGTACTTTCAAAAACGATAGGAGAGTCTGGTGCGCAATTTACTGCTGGCCTTTGATGGTACTTGGCAAAAAACCGATTCGGATTTGAGTGATGGCGATCAAAACAGCCATGTTGTGCGCTTAGTTGAGGCTCTTCACAATTCAGACACAGATATTCCACAACAGGTTCATTATCTCCCCGGCGTTGGTACTTCAGCCTGGCAACAGATTAGAGGAGGCATCTTTGGTTGGGGGCTCTCTGACAAGATAGCCGAAGCCTATCTATGGTTGATGGAGCACTACCAAACGGGCGATCGGGTCTACCTGGTCGGCTACAGTCGTGGGGCGTTTGCAGCGAGAAGCCTGTCAGGTCTTATTGATCGATTGGGTCTGCTTAGATTGGAGCATCTAGAGCAATTCGATTCCTGCTACCAGCTCTACAGACGCGGCACCCGTCGTGAACAAAATCGATTCAAAGCCCAGATCGCCACCCCGATACAGATTGAGGCTATTGCCGTTTGGGATACTGTCGGGTCGTTGGGCATTCCATTAGGTAGCTTTAAACAGTTAAACCGCTATCTTTGGGGCTTTCATGACACACGCTTAGCTTCCAATGTGAAGCGGGGCTTTCAAGCACTGGCCATTGATGAGCATCGTGCTGATTTCATACCGACACTCTGGTCCCCCAAGCTTGAAGAGCATCAGAGTGTTGAGCAGCGGTGGTTTGCCGGATCGCATGGGGATGTTGGCGGAGGGACAGGCTCAACGCTCTCAACCCATTCGTATCAATGGATATGCGAGTCACTGATTCACTCGGGTCTGAAGCTGGATGCTGAGTCTGTGAAGACTCAAACCTCTAACTTTGAACTGCCTCACGACTCCTATGATCTGTTTTTGGGTGGGCTGTATGACTGGTTTAGCGATCGCCATTGGCGTCCAATAGGTACTTGTCAGAATCGCTTTGAGACGATCGATTCGAGTGTGTTTGAGTTAATGAACAACACCAGTTACCGTCCCAAAAATCGAGTAGGGCCCCATCTGACTTCCCCTATCTCTCACCAATTGTGTGAAATTGATCATCTATATCAGTTTCAGGCTTGTTTTCTCGACGGGGAAGAGGGGATACTGAACGCTTCTTAGATTTCAAGGAATGAGTGTGAAAGTTTGGGTTGATGCGGATGCGTGTCCTGTGGTGATTAGAGATATTCTCATCAAGGCAGCACTCAATCGAAAAGTAGAGATGGAGTTCGTTGCAAACCACTTCTATCAGTTACCTAATTCCCCCTATTTAAACTGGCGTCGAGTCCCTCAGGGTGCCGATCAGGCTGATCAAGAGATCGTTGATCGAGTGACCGCTGGTGATCTTGTCATCGCTACAGATCTGCCGTTGGCTAATGATCTGATCGATAAAGGGGCTCGCGTACTTACCCATCGTGGCGAGGCCTTAACGAAAGAGAACATCAAAGCGCGCCTCAATCTGCGTGACTTCTACGAAACCATGCGCGCTAGCGGTATTCAGTCTGGTGGCCAATCGGGTATGAGTCAGGCAGATCGTCGTGAGTTTGCCAACGCGTTGGATCGCGCCTTAACGGCAGCACAGCGTCAAGTGAAGCAAGGAGGCAATGCATGAACTCATTGTTAGAGATGCTGATCTCACTCAATCTGGACCTGGTCGCATTGATCTGGTTTTTGTTCTGTTTTAACGGCTATTTCATCTACGCTAAGCGAGCCAGTTATCGTGTTACCTGTCTGGCTAGCCTAATGCACCTCTATCGTAAGGAGTGGATGCGCGCGGCGCTGGATCGTGAGGTGAGGGTGGCTGATACCACAACGATCACCAATCTTGAGCGCGGTGTCACCTTCTTTGCCAGCACCACCATGCTGATTTTGGCCGGCCTTCTGACCCTGCTCTCTCGCTCTGATATGGCGATCGACCTTCTGTCTGAACTGCCGTTCACAGAGCCGATGACTCGACTGCAATGGGACCTGCGCATCATCGTGCTGATGGTGATGTTTGTATACGCCTTCTTTAAGTTCACCTGGTCTATTCGCCAGTATGGATTTGTCTCGGTCATGATTGGTGGCGGCCCCAACCCCAAAGAGAATGCCGATCCACGGACTCTCGATATGCACGCAGAACGCTCGGCTCGCATGGCCAGTATGGCGGCAAATAACTTTAATGCCGGCCTACGAACCTACTACTTTGCCATCGCAGTACTAGGGTGGATGGTCAATACCTGGCTCTTTATGTTCTTGTGTGCAGTGGTTGTCTGGATTCTCTATCGTCGTGAATTCAGCTCTTCGACGCTAAGAACCTTAATGATGAGTACTGATATCAACGCCAAGGGTTGAAATTAGATCGGCATCCCCCATATCTGATGGAGTGTTAATCAGTAACTTGGGAATTCAGGTCTAAGCTATGACAACCGAAACGAAACAAGAAACTCTTGGCTTTCAAACCGAAGTGAAACAGCTGCTGCAGCTGATGATTCACTCTCTATACTCTAATAAAGAGATCTTCCTACGTGAATTGATCTCCAACGCTTCAGATGCGGCTGAAAAGCTACGCTTTGAAGCCTTGTCTAACGCCGACCTCTACGAAAACGATGGTGAACTGCGTATTCGCGTCTCTGCTGATGAAGAGAACAATACCATTACCATCGAAGATAACGGCATCGGTATGTCGCGCGATGAGGTCATTGAGCACCTAGGTACCATCGCTAAATCAGGTACCGCTAGCTTCCTGCAAAATCTGACCGGCGATGCTGCAAAAGATTCACAACTGATCGGTCAGTTTGGTGTTGGTTTCTACTCTGCATTCATTGTGGCTGATCAGGTTGATCTATACACCCGTCGTGCTGGTTTAGACGCGGCAGAGGGTGTTCACTGGTCCTCTAAGGGTGAAGGCGAGTTCGATATCGCAACCATCGACAAGCCCGAGCGTGGCACGCGTATCGTCATGACTCTGAAAGAGGATGCGAAAGAGTTTGCCAGCGATTGGCGCCTTCGCTCTCTAGTCACCAAATACTCAGATCACATCGCGATGCCTGTGCAGATGGAGAAACAACCCATGCCGGCAGAGGGTGATGAGGAGTCATCAAAGGATGCGCCTGAGATCGAAACGGTTAACAGCGCAACGGCGTTGTGGACTAAGAACAAGTCAGAGGTGACCGAGGAGGAGTACAAAAACTTCTACCAGCATGTCTCTCATGATTTCCAGGAGCCAATTAGCTGGGCCCACAACCGCGTTGAGGGTAACTTAGAGTACACCAGTCTTCTCTACCTACCGTCCAAAGCACCGTATGATCTTTGGAACCGTGAAGCACCTAAAGGGCTTAAGCTCTACATTCAGCGTGTCTTTATCATGGATCAAGCGGATCAGTTCTTGCCGCTCTACCTGCGCTTCATTAAAGGTGTCGTTGATTCGAAAAACCTATCACTAAACGTCTCTCGTGAGATTCTTCAGAAAGATCCAAACGTTGATAAGCTGAAGTCCGCTCTGACTAAGCGAAGCCTCGATATGATCGAGAAGTTCGCTAAGAAGGATGCCGAGAAGTACCTAGAGTTCTGGAAAGAGTTTGGTCAGGTCTTGAAAGAGGGCCCTGCGGAAGATCATGCGAATCGTGAGCGCATTCTTAAGCTAATGCGTTTTGCATCGACCGAGAACAGCAACGGCGATCAGAACGTCAGCCTAGACAGCTACATAGAGCGTATGGGCGAAGATCAAGAGAAGATCTACTACCTAGTCGCCGATAACTACAACGCGGCTAAAGCGAGCCCACATCTAGAGATCTTCCGTAAGAAGGGCATTGAAGTGCTGCTTCTGACTGATCGCATTGATGAGTGGATGATGAGCCACTTGATGGACTACTCAGGCAAGTCGTTCCAAGACGTCACCAAAGGCGAGTTGAAACTGGATGGTGAAGAGTCTGAAGAGAGCAAAAAAGCTCAAGAGGAGCAGAACGAGCAGTACGCATCACTGATTGAACGTCTTGGCGGTGTATTTACCGACCGTGTCGACTCTGTCCGTGTCTCACAGCGTCTAACCGACTCTCCAGCCTGTCTGGTGCTTGGGGATTACGATATGGGTCTACAGATGCGTCGTATCATGGAAGCGGCTGGCCAAGCAGTTCCAGAGACTAAACCCGTCTTTGAGTTCAACGCAGAGCACCCACTGATCGGTAAGCTTGATCAAGAGTCCGATGAAGATCGTTTTGCTGATCTGGCAATGATTCTATTGGATCAAGCTCAACTAGCGACCGGCGGTCAGCTAGAGGATCCAGCAGCTTACACAGCTCGTCTGAACAAACTGCTGTTAGAGTTGAGTGCTTAAACACTCCACTTGAAGCAAAAAGGCCTGACACTGTCAGGCCTTTTTTGTTCGCGGCCTTTCCAAGACCGCTCCAACAAAATTAGGCACAGTTGGAGCGGTCTTGAAAAGGCCGCGATTACTATTTCAGGTGACTGGCCTTCAGCCTGTCATCCGCTGTCAACTTTACTGTTTATCTGGAAAACGCTTAAAGAGTGGATGTCAGGCTAAAGCCAGACACCGGTGCTGAGAGTTGGGTCAGACCAAAGGTCATATATGGTCCGTCCCGCGTTATGCAAGATAAAAGTACCAATGGTTAAGGTGAGCTGCAGTCATATATCCGGCTTTTGATGAAGATCTCTTTCTTCTAGCCCCAATGGATTCTGCATACTT